>CAIRTQ010000118.1 GCA_903881545.1 uncultured Elusimicrobia bacterium | reverse complement strand
GATAGCTCTTTCGTACTCCGCCGCGGCCTCCGGGAATCTGTCTTGCACTTGGTAAAGCGCGCCCAATTCAATGCGGGCGCCGCCGTCCCGCGGGTCAAACTCCAGCGCCTTGCGCAACGCCGCTTCAGCCTCGGAGGCTCGCCCCTGCTTGCAATAGATCCGTCCTAGCTGGCCATGGACCCAGCCATTGTCCCGATCCAGGGCCATGGCCTTCTCGAACTCCACCGCGGCCTCCGAGAGTCTATCCTGACCCTGGCAAAGGACTCCCAACTCGATGCAGGCCCAGCAGTTCTGGGGCTCGAGCGCCAACGCCTGACGCAACGCCGCCTCGGCCTCGGGCCATCGGCCCTGCTTGCGGTATATCCGCCCCAGCTGGCAATGCGCCCCGCCGTGCTTCGGCTCTATGGCGATGGCTCTTTCGAACTCCGCCGCGGCCGCAATCAATTTGTCCTGGTCTTCATAGAGCGAGCCCAATTCGATGCGGGCGCAGCCGTTCTGTGGATCAAGCGCCAGAGCCTTCTGCAAGGCCGCCTCGGCCTCTCGCGGATTCATTCAGCGGCCTCGAAGAGACCGGCCAGTTCAGGAAAGACCTCGCGGCAGGCTTCCCCGCGCAGCCGGTCCAGGCGGCGCGTCATGGCAACAAACTCCGGAAGCAGCTCGCTGCGATCCTGCGCCTCCATGAAGCGCGCCGCGGCCGCAAAATCGCGCGCCGCCGACCCGTCGGCGTCCAAAAAAGTGTCTCGATGCCGGCGGAATGACTCCAGGACACTCTGCCGCAACGCCGCTGGCAGGACCCGGATGCAATAGGCTTTAGGCACCAGGAGCATATTGAGCGCGAACCCATTGCGCCCGATGAACCCCTTCTTCACCCATTCCCGATGAAAATCAGGCAGATGCAGCGCGTTGAATAGGCTTAGTGTCGCCAGGACAAAGAACGTGACATCCGGGCACCGGCGCAGCATCTCCTTCCGGTTGGCCTCCACCGCCTCCCAACACAACCCCCTCCGCAGATACTCGCCCCGCCGGCCGGAGCCGTCGAGACTGGCGGCGACTTCGACATCGTCGAAGCGGGTCCACAAATCGATCACGTCCCTCCCCTGGAACCGCAGAGTGGAAAAATTCGTGTTGTAGCACAAGCGCACATGCGTGAGCTTGCGCGCGATGAGAAAATCCAAGATCCGGTAGTGTTCCTCCATGATGAGCGGCTCCCCGCCCGCGAAGCGGATCTCTTCGAGCCCTTCTTCCAGAAACGGCTGCAGTTCGCGCCATAAGCCGTCCCCCTCGCCATAAGGTTTCTGTATGAGTCCGCCCTCGACCGGAAAACCCAGCGCCTGGGCATCCGCAGTCCAAGCGCTGCTTGTCCTTGCGTCGCATGTGCGACAACGCAGATTGCAGACATTGGATAAACGGATATCGATCCAAGGCACCGGGAGCCGCGGCAGGGTCCCGTCCGGCGCGGTCAGGCGCTCGCGGCCGCCATGGCGGCCCAACTCGATGGCGCTCCTTTGCCGCAAGCTCCAAAACCCCGAGCGCTCCATCTCGTAGCACATCCCACATCCCGCCACCGGACGCCCACTCATCATATCCGATCGCAGGGACCTCATCCCCGGAGAATTCCACAGTTCTACAATCGCTGTCGAGCGGACATTGCCCAGAGGCGGTCCGGTCCAAGCACAGCAGGGGCGAAATGAGCCGTCCACAAGGGAATGCAAATGCGTCCAAGGCAGCAAGCAGAACACCTGGTCCCGAGTCAAATCCACGGTGCCCTCTTTCGCCAGGCTCAGCGCAAAAGGGGCGCTCATCCCGACGGGCACAGAGCGGCCCTGTACGCCTTGGTCATTGACGCCGGCTCCAGAGCCGTCCCGGGCCGCGTCCTCGCGGACGGCCATATCCAGGTCAAGACTCTCCCGCAATGCGGTGCTGGCAAAGGCGCTCTTCGGGTTCATCGCCGCAGCCTTAGCCAGAGCCGCCCTCGCCTCGGCCCATCTCTCTTGGCTGCGATATATCGCCCATAGCCCGACATAGGCCCGGTCATTTCCTGGATCGATGGCGATGGCTTCCTTGAACTCCGCCTCGGCCTCGGTCCATCGCGCCTGCCGGCGGCAGACATTCCCCAGCTCAAAATGCGCCCCGCCATCGCGCGGACTGCGGGTTACGGCCTTCCGGAACGCAGCCTCGGCCTCTGGGTATCTCTCTTGGTCCTTGTAAAGAGAGCCCAATTCAACGCATATCCAATCGTTTCTTAAGTCGATCGCCAGGGCCTTTTGGAAGGCTGCCTCAGCCTCGGTCCAGCGCCCTTGCCTGCGGTAGATTCGCCCTAACTCACCATGAACCCATCCATGGTTCGGGTCTACAACGATGGCTCTTTCGAACTCCGCCGCGGCCTTAAGGGATTTGCCTTGATCTCGGTAAAGAGCGCCTAATTCCATGAGGGCGCCGCCATCCCGGGGGTCGAGCTCCAGCGCCTTACTTAACGCCGCCTCAGCCTCGGGCACCCGCCCCTGCACACGACAAATGCGCCCGAGCTGGCAATGGGCCCCGCCGTCCTGCGGGTCGAGCTCCGCCGCCTTGCGCAACGCCGCCTCGGCCTCAGGCCACCGCCCTTGCCTGCAATAAATCCTCCCGAGCTGATAGTGGGTCCCGCCATGGTCCGGGTCTATGGCGATAGCTCTTTCGTACTCCGCCGCGGCCTCCGGGAATCTGTCTTGCACTTGGTAAAGCGCGCCCAATTCAATGCGGGCGCCGCCGTCCCGCGGGTCAAACTCCAGCGCCTTGCGCAACGCCGCTTCAGCCTCGGAGGCTCG
>CAIRTQ010000117.1 GCA_903881545.1 uncultured Elusimicrobia bacterium | reverse complement strand
CCGGCGCAGCATCTCCTCCCGGTTGGCCACCACCGCATTCCAGCTTAGACCCTTCCTCAGGTATTCACCCCGCCGGCCGAAGCCGTCAAGACTGGCGATGACCCTGACATCGCGGAAGCGGGACCACAGGTCGATCACGTCCCGCCCCTGGAACCGCAGAGTGGAAAAATTCGTGGTGTAGCGCAAGCGGACATGCGTGAGCTGACGCGCGATGAGAAAATCCAGTATGCGGTAGTGCTCCTCCATGATTAGCGGTTCCCCGCCGAAAAAAACAATCTCTTCAAGCCCTCCTTCCAGTAGCGGCTGCAACTGGCGCCACAGCGTATCCCAATCGTCATAAGGCCTAAGTATGGGACCGCCCTCCACCGGCAAGCCTAAGGCCCGCGCGTCCGCCGCCCAGGCGCTACTTTGCGTCGGGTCGCACGTACGACAGCGCAGATTACAAACGTTGGAAAACCTGATGTCCAGAGAAGGCACCGGAAGCCAAGGCAGCATCCCATCTGGCGCGGTCAGCCGCTCGCGCTCGCGATGGCGGCCCCATTCGATGTTATTTCTTTGCCGCATGCTGCAAAAACTCGCCCTTTCGTTCTCGTAGCATGTCGAGCATCCCGCTGTTGGACGCCCGTTCATCATGTCCCGACGCAGAGCCATCATGGTGGGGGAGTTCCAAAGCTCCGCTAGCGATAACGAGAGGGCGTTCCCCAGAGGCGGCCCGCTCCACATGCAGCAGGGGCGCGATGAGCCGTCCGCACGGACATGCAAGTAAGTCCACGGCAGTAGGCAGAACACCTGGTCCCGAGCCGCATCCGCGCCGACGGCCCGATCCCCGTCAAGGCGCTCCGGAACCCCGGCGCAGGCCCAGGCGTTCCTGGGATTGATTGCCAAAGCCTTCTGGGAAGCCGCGTCTGCATCGGTCTTTAGCCCCTGGCTGCGGTAGATCGCCCACAGACCCATGTAGGCCCGGTCATTCTTCGGTTCTATGGCTACTACTTTCTTGAACTCCGCCTCAGACTCGCGCCATCTCCCCTGCCAACGATAGACCCCCCCCAGCTCGAAATGCGCCGTGCCATTGTGCGGTTCGATGGCTATGGCCTTCTGGCACGCAGCCTCGGCCGCCGTGAATTTGCCTTGGTCTTTGTAAAGGGCGCCTAATTCGACGCAAGCCCAGGCGAGTCGCGGGGAAATGGCCAAGGCCTTCTCAAGGGCCCCCTCCGCCTCGACCCATCTCCCCTGCCTGCGATAGATCCGCCCGAGCTGGCCATGGGCCTCGCTATTGTCTCGATCTATTGCTATAGCTTCCTCAAATTCAGCCGCGGCCTCCGCAAATCGGTCCTGATCTCGGTAAAGAGCCCCCAACCCGATGTGGGCGCCGGCATTGCGAGGGTCCAGCGCCAGAGCCTTGTCAAACGCCGCCTCAGCCTCAAACGATCGCCCGCGCCTGCGGTATATCTTCCCCAGCTCGCAATGAACCCAGCCATTGTTCCGATCTATGGCTATGGCTTCTTCAAATTCTGCTTCAGCCTCCGCCAATCTATCCTGATCTCGATAAAGAGCGCCTAATTCCATGCGGCAACGGTCTTTGCGTGGTTCGAACTCCAAGGCCTTGTTCAACGCCGCCTCAGCCTCGGGCCATCGCCCTAGCCTGCGGTAGATCCGCCCTAGCAGGCAATGTGCCCAGCCATTGTTCGGGTCTACGCCTATGGCTTTCTTAAGCTCGCCTGTGGCCTCCGATAGTCTGTCTTGGTCCAGAAAGAGCGATCCCAACTCGATGTGGACTCCGGTGTTCCGGGGGTCGAAGTCCAGCGCCTTGTGCAATGCCACCTCGGCTTCAGACCCTCGCCCCTGCCTACGATAGATTTGGCCTAGCTGCCAATGCGCCCAGCCGTTCCTCGGATCTATGGCTATGGCCTTCACAAACTCCACCTCGGCTTTCGAGAATCTCCCTTGATCCAAATAAAGAACACCCAGTTCGATGCAGACGCCCTCGTTGCGCGCGTTGAGTTCCGACGCCTTGTACAGTGCCGCCTCGGCCTCAGACCATCGTCCCTGTCTGCGATATATCCTCCCGAGCTGGCGATGGGCCCCGTCATTGTTCCGACCCATGGCCAACACATGCTTCAACTCCGCCTCGGCCTGCGGGAATCTGCCCTGTTCTTCGAAAAGAGCCCCCAATTCGATACGGACAGAACTGTTCTGTCGATCGAGTTCCAGTGCCTTGCGCAATGACGCCTCAGCTTCAGACAGACGCCCCAGCTTGCGGTAGATTCTCCCCAACTGATGATGGGCCCAGCCATTGGTTCCATTACTGGCCATGACTGTTTCAAATTCCGCAGCGGCCTCAGAGAATCTCTCTTGGTCCAGGAAGAGATCGCCCAACTCGCTGCGGGCGCCTTCGGCGCGCGGGTCAAGCTCCAGCGCCTTACGCAATGCTGCCTCAGCCTCCGGCCATTGGCCCTGCCTGTGATAGATCCGGCCCAGCTGGCAATGAGCCCCCCCGTTTTTTTGATCCTTCGCTATAGCACTTTTAAATTGCGCCGCGGCCTCCGACAACTTGTCTTGTTCCAGGTACAGAGTGCCCAATTCGATACAGACCCAACCGTTCTCGGGGTCGAGTTCCAAGGCCTTCTTAAATACCGCCTCGGCCTCCGAGACTCTGTCTTGATCCAAATAGAGGGCGCCTAATTCGACACAGGCGCCGCCGTCCCGCGGGTCAAGCTCCAGCGCCAGGTGCAAGGCCGCCTCGGCCTCGGGCCAGCGCCCCTGCCTGTGATAGATTCTCCCCAGTTGACAATGAGCCTTGCCACTGCTCCGATCCGAAGCGATGGCCCATTCAAACTCCGCCGCGGCCTCTGAAACCCTGTCTTGATCCAGGTAAAGAGCGCCCAATTCGATGCGGACCCAGACCTTCTGGGAATCAATCTCCAGAGCCTTGCGCAACGCCGCCTCGGCCTCGGCCCAGCGCCCCTCACTGCGGCAGACTTTCCCTAAATTAAAATATGACCCGTCACCCGGCGGATTCATTTAGAATCCTTGAAGAGCGCGGCCAGTTCTGGGAAGACCTCTCGGCAGTCTTCCCCGCGCAGCTGGTCCAGGCGGCGCGTCATGGCCACGAACTCGGGCAGCAGTTCGCTACGATCCTGCGCCTCCATTAAGCGCGCTGCGGCCGCGAAATACTGCGCCGTCGTCGCGTCGGCATCCAAGAACGATTCTTGGTGCCGCCGGTATGACTCCAGGACCCGCTGCTTCTGCGCCGCCGGCAGGACCTGCGTACGATAGATATCAGGGTTCTCGAGCATACTCAGCGCGAACGCATTGCGATCAATGTACCCTTTCTTGACCCATTCCCTCTGAAAATCAGGCAGATGAAGAGCGTTGAAGATACTGAAAGTCGCATAGATCGAGAATCTGACATCCGGGCACCGGCGCAACATCTCTTCCCGGTTGGCCACCACCACCTCCCAACTCAAGCCCTTCCTCAGGTATTCACCCCGCCGGCCAGAGCCGTCGAGACTGGCGACGACATAGACATCACGAAAGCGTGTCCACAGGTCGATTATGTCCCGGCCCTGGAAACGCAGAGTCGAGAAGTTCGTCGTATAGCGCAAGCGCACGGCCGTTAAGCCGCGTGCGATGAGGAAATCCAGAATCCGATAGTGTTCCTCCATGATGAGCGGTTCCCCGCCCGCAAAGCGGATCTCCTCGATCCCCCCATCCAGCAACGGCTGTAGCTGACGCCAGAAACTGTCCCAATCGTCATAAGCCTTCCGCAAGGGTCCGCCCTCCGCCGACATGCCCAGCGCCCGGGCATCCGCCGCCCAAGCGCTGCTTAGCGTCGGGCCGCATATCCGGCAACGCTGGTTGCAAGCGTTGGAGAAGCGAATGTCAAGAACAGGCACTGGGAACTGCGGCAGCGCCCCGTCCGGCGCGGTCTGGCCCTCGCGGCCGCGATGGCGGCCCAAGTCGATGTTAGTCTCTTGCCGCACGCTGAGAAGACCCAACCGTTCGTCCTCGTAGCATCTCTCGCATCCTTCCGCCGGGCGCCCGTTCATCATGGCCAATCGCAATGCCTTCATGCCCGGAATATTCCACAGCTCAGCGATTGACGACGAGCGGACATTCCCCAGAGGCGGCCCGTCCCAGAGGCAGCAGGGATGGAATGATCCGTCCGTGCGGATATGCAACTGCACCCAAGGCAACAGACAGAACACCCGTTCCCGCAACCGCTCCTGAGCGCTGCCGTCGACGGCCACATCTCGATCAAGGCTCTCCGGCGATCCCGCGCAGGCCCAGGCGTTCCTGGGATTCAGCGCCAGGGCTTTGCGTGAAAACGCTTCTGCCTCGGCTGACCGTCCCTGGTCGCGATAGATCGACCATAGGCCCATATAGACCCGATTGTTTTTCGGATCTCTGGCAACAGCTTCCTTGAACTCTGCCTCGGCCTCGCGCCAGCGCCCCTGCCGACGATAGACATTCCCCAGCTCAAAATGCGCCGCGCCATCGCGTGGGTCGATGGCCATCGCCTTCCGGCACGCAGCCTCGGCTTCTGGGAATCTGTCTTGATCTTTGTATAGAGAGGCCAATTCGACGCAAGCCAAAACGATCTGAGGGGCGACCGCCAGGGCCTCCACAAAAGCCGCTTCAGCTTCGGCCCAGCGCCCCTGCTTGAGGCAGACTTGCCCCAGCCGGCAACGAGCCCAGCCATTGTTCCCATCTATGGCTATGGCTTTTCCGAATTCAACGGCGGCCTCAGTAAATCGGCCTTGATTTTGATAAAGAACGCCTAATTCGAACCAGCCCCAGCCGTTCTGTGGATCGAACTCCAGCGCCTTGTGCAAAGTCGTTTCGGCGTCAGACCATCGTCCCTGCCTGCGGTAGATCCGTCCGAGCTGGCAATGCGCCCAGCCATTGTTCGACTCAATGGCGATGGCTCTCTCGAACTCTGCCGCGGCCTGTAGAAGTCTACCCTGGTCCTCATAGAGGGCGCCCAATTCGAGCCGGGCCCAGACGCTCTGCGGGTCAAGGTCCAATGCCTTGTGCAACGCCGCCTCCGCCTCTGGCGAGCGCCGCTGCCTGCGGTAGATCCGCCCGAGTTCGAAATGTGTCCCGCCATTCTTCGGGTCTATAGCCAGGGCCTTTTCAAACTCCGCCGCAGCCTCGGGCCAGCGCCCTTGCTTGCGGTAGATGCTCCCAAGCTGGCAATGAACCCAGCCATTGTTCCCCTCAGTGGCTACGGCTCTTTCGAACTCCGCCGCGGCTTCCGGCAATCTGTCTTGGTCTTGGTAAAGAGCGCCCAATTCCATGCGGGCGCCGGCGTTCTGCGGGTCGATCTCCAGCGCCTTGTGTAAAGTCGTCTCGGCGTCAGGCCACAGTCCCCGCCTCCGGTAGATCCGTCCGAGCTGGCGATGAGCCCCTCCATTGTCCCGATCCATGGCGATGGCTTTCTTTAACTCCGCCTCGGCCTCCGGGGGCCTGCCCTGTTCCTCATAGAGAGCGGCCAACTCGATGTAGGCGCCACCGTTCTGCGAGTTGATCTCCAGAGCCTTGCGCAATGCGGCCTCGGCCTCGGGCCAGCGCCCTTGCTCGCGGTAGATTCTCCCTATCTGAAGATGGCCCCGGTCATTGTTCCCATCTATGGCGATGGCTCTTTCAAACTCCACCGCAGCCTCCGCGCCTCTCCCCTGATCTTGGTAAAGGGCGCCCAATGCGATGCGGGCGCCGCTGTTCTGCAGGTCGAGCTCCAGCGCCTTGCGCAACGCCGACTCAGCCTCAGGCCATTGGCCCTGCCTATGGAAGATCCGCCCGAGCTGGCAATAAGCCCCGCCATTGCGTCGATCCGTGGCTATGGCTTTTTCCAATTCCGCCGCAGCTTCCGGCAACCTGTCCTGATCCAGGTATAGAGTGCCCATTTCCAGCCGGGCCCAGCTGTTCTGTGGTTCGAGCTCCAGCGCTTTCATCAGCGCCGCCTCGGCTTCAGCCCAGCGGCCCTGGCCACGGCACGTTTTTCCCCGCTCCAGATACGCCCCGGCCTCCCGCGGATTCATGCGGCGCCCTCGAAGAGTTCGGCCAGTTCGGGAAAGACCTCGCGGCAGTCTTCGCCCCGCAGCCGGTCCAGCCGGCGCGTCATGGCCACGAACTCGGGCAGCAGTTCGCTGCGATCCAGCTCCCCCGTGAGGCGCGCCACGCCCGCGAAATCGCACGCCGCCGGCCCATCCGCATCCAGGAATGCTTCTTGATGCCGCTGGTATGACTCCTGAACCCGCCGCTTCAGCGCTGGCGGCAGGACCTGCATCCGATATATTGCAGGTGTCACCAACACATTGTTCAGTTCGAACTTATCTCGTTCGACGTACCCCTTCTCGACCCATTCCCGGTGGAAGTCCGGCAAGTGCAATACATTGAATATGCTGACGGTCGTCGCAATCGAGAATGCGACATGAGGACACCGGCGCAGCATCTCCTCCCGGTTGGCCACCACGGCATCCCAACGCAGCCCCTTCCTCAGGTATTCGCCTCGCCGACCTGAGCCGTCAAGACTGGCGGCGACACAGACATCGCGGAACCGCGACCACAGGTCGATCACGTCCCGGCCCTGGAACCGCAAAGTAGAGAAATTCGTGTTGTAGCACAAGCGCACATCCGTGAGTTTGCGCGCGATGAGGAAATCCAGCATCCGGTAGTGCTCCTCCATAACCAGCGGCTCCCCTCCCGCGAAGCGGATCTCTTCGACCCCATCTTCCAGTAGCGGCTGCAACTTGCGCCACAGGCCGTCCCAATCGTCATAAGCCTTCTGTATGGGTCCGCCCTCCACCGGCAAACCCAGGGCCCGGGCATCCGCCGCCCAAGCGCTGCTTTGCGCCGGGTCGCATGTCCGGCAGCGCAGATTACAAGAGTTCGAAAAGCGGAAATCGAGGGACACCACCGGCAGCCGCGGCAAAGTTCCATCCGGCGCGGTCAACCGCACGCGGTCCTGATGGCGGATCAAGTTGATGTTCATCCTTTGCCGGAGGCTGCCGAAACCCGACCGCTCATCCTGATAGCATCTCCAGCATCCCACCACCGGGCGCCCGTTTATCATGTCCGAACGCGCGGCCTTCATGCGCGGAGAGTCCCACAACGCGTCGATAGTCGACGAGCGGACATCCCCAAGAGGCGGCCCTTTCCACAGGCAGCAAGGGAGGGATGCGCCGTCCGAGCGGACATGCAAATGCGTCCAAGGCAGCAGACAGAGCACCCGTTCCCGCATCGGCTCCTTGGCGATGTCGACGATGGCCCTATCCCGATCCAGGTGATCCAGCAATTCTGTGCCAGCGACGACGCTCCTTGGGTTCAGCGCCATTGCCTTAGCCAGAGCCGCCGCGGCATCGGCCGATCGCCCCTGGCCTCTATAGACGGCCCACAAGCCAAGAAAGGCATCCGCCTTGCGCGAATCCAGCGCTGCGGCTTCTCGATAACCAGTCTCGGCCTCGGCCCATCGTCCCCGGCGCAGATGGATATGGCCCAAATAGAGATGGACGCCGACATTGTGCGGATCAATGACCATGGCTTTTTCAAACTCCGCCTCGGCCTCCGGGAATCTACTCTGGCCTTCGTAAAGGGATCCCAATTCAATGCGGGCGCAGCAGTTCTCCGGATCGAGTTCTAGCGCCTTGCGCAATGCCGCTTCGGCCTCGGACGACCGTCCTTGGATGCGGCAGGCCCGCCCTAGCTGGCAATGAGCCGAGCCATTGTCCGGGTCCATGGCAATGGCTCTTTCAAACTCCGCTGCGGCAACAGAAAGCCTGCCTTGCTCCAAATAAAGAGAGCCCAATTCGATGCGGGCATCTTCGTTTCGCGGATCGAGCTCCAGCGCCCTGGCCAATGCCTTCTCGGCCTCGGACGAGCGCCCCTGCCTACAGTGGATACGCCCCAGCTGATATTGGGCCATGCCATTATTGCAATCTATGATTATGGCCTTCTTTAGCACCGCCTCGGCCTCCGAAAATCTCCCCTGGTCTTCGTAGAGAGCGCCCAATTCGATGTGGGCGCAGCAGTCCTCTGGATCGGATTCCAACGCCTTGCGCAATGCCGCATCGGCCTTGGCCGACAGTCCCTGTCTGCGGTAGATCCGCCCGAGCTGGCCATAAGCCCAGCCATTGTCCGGATCCCTAACTATGGCGTCTTCAAACTCCGCTGCGGCCTCCGAGAATCGGTCTTGATCAAAAAAAAGAGAGCCCAATTCGACGCGAGCTTCCTCGTTCTTTGGATCGAGCGCCAGCGCCTTGTGCAACTCCGCCTCGGATTCAGCCAATCGCCCCTGCCCGCGGTAGATGCGCCCGAGCTGACAATGAACCCAGCCATTGTTCGGGTCTTTAGCTATGGCTCTTTCAAACTCCGCAGCGGCCTCCGAAAGTCTGCCTTGACCCAGACATAGGACGCCCCACTCGATGCGAGCCCAGCCGTTCTGCGGGCCGAGCTCCAGAGCCTGGCGCAACGCCGCCTCAGCTTCAGGCAATCGCCCCTGCTTGCGGTAGATCCGCCCCAGCTGACAATGGGCCCCGACATTGTTCCGATTCAGGGCTATGGTTTTCTTTACCTCCGCCTCGGCCTGCGGGAATTTACTCTGGTCTTCATAAAGGATGCCCAATTCGATGCGGGCGCTTTCGTTCTGTGGGTCGAGCTCCAGCGCCTTGTGCAACTCCGCCTCAGCTTCGGACGGTCGTTCAAGCCTGCGATAGATCTTCCCTAGCTGGAAACAGATCCCGCCATTATTCCGATCCATGGCTTTGGCTTTCTCAAGTTCCGCCGCTGCCGACGAGACCCTGTCTTGATCCAAATAGAGAGCGCCTAGTTCGAGACAGGCGCCGCCATCCCGTGGATCGAGTTCCAGCGCCTTATGCAAGGCCGCCTCGGCCTCGGGCCAGCGCCCCTGCCTGTGACAGATCCTCCCCAATTGACAATGAGCCTTGCCATTGCTCCGATCTATAGCTATGGCTTTTTCAAATTCCCCCGCGGCCTCCGGAAGCTTGCTTTGATCCAGGTAGAGAGTGCCTAATTCGAGGCGGGCCCAGCGGTCCTCTGGGTCGAGCTCCAGCGCCTTGCGTAACGCCGCCTCGGCCTCGCCCCAGCGCCCCTCGCTACGGCAGACTTTCCCTAAACGGAACCAAGACCCATCAGCCGGTGGATTCATGTCGATGTTCTAGGCCCGCTCCGCCTCAATTGTAAGCTCTCCGTCCAGGCTGCACTCGCATCCCCTCATCACGGCAGGTTGCGCGGACTGAAGCAAAAAGAGAGCCCTTGCAACCCCTATAAGCTCTGTAATTTATCAATTTATTGGGTGTCCCAGGTAATGGAAAATGATGCATTCTTGCCGGCCAATCGCCGCGTAGAGAAATTGACTGCCCCTCCGTCAGATGGTATATTCATTTGCCTCCCCAGCAAGGCATGCAATGCTAGAAGCTCTCGGCTATGCCGGCTCCGTCCTCGTGGCCGTGTCCCTAATGATGAGCAATGTCTGGCGCCTGCGTTGGATCAACCTGCTGGGCGCTTCCCTCTTCATGGTCTATGGCATCGTGGTGCGCGCCTATCCCGTTGCCCTCGTCAACGCCGTCATCGTGGCCGTGGACGCCTATTTTCTCGGCCTCCTGGCCGGCAAGAAGGACTACTTCAGCCTCATGCCCGTGGCCAGCGCCGACGAAAGCCTGCTCAAAAGCTTCATCGACTATTATCAGGCCGACATCCTGCGCTTCTTCCCCGGCTTCACCCTGCGTGGCCTTGGCGACCCCCGCTGCGTATTCACCCTGCGCAACCTCATGCCCGTCGGCCTGTTCGTGTGCGAGCCGCTAGACCGCGAACAGTTAGCCATCCGCCTCGACTACGTCATCCCCGAATACCGCGACCTGCGCAACGCGCGCTACCTTTACTCGACCCAGGCGGGCATATTCAAGGAGCAAGGCTTTCAGAAATTGCTGGTGCGGACGGGTTCGCGGGAGTTCGAGACTTACATCCGCGGGCTCGGCTTCGCAGCCGTGCCGGGAGAAGGCGGCTCCTATACCAAGAAACTATGACCCTTCTCGCGACCGACCCCTGCTTCGAATTATCCACATAAATGGAGAACGCCATGATTGATGACACCGTGCGCAAGATGGAAGACGCCATCCGAAAGATCCAGGCCGGCGCCGACGCAGACAAAGCCGGACTCCTATCCCTGCTGGCGACCCTAAAAGCCGAGGTCCAGCGTCTCTCCCTGACCCATGCGGAACAGGCCCACAGCATCGCGAGCCTCGCCGACATGGCCGCCCACGAGGTTACGCGCCGCGCCAAGTCCCCGGGCCTCATGCGCCACTCGCGCGACGGCCTAGCACTGGCAGGCGAAGGCTTCGAGGCCTCGCACCCATACCTGGTGGCGACCATCAACGAGATTTGCGTCATGCTGGCCCGCATCGGAATCTAGCGGCTGCCGCCGGAACACACATGAAAAAACTGCCCTTCGCCGTTCTCGCTTGCCTGCTCTGGCCAGTGCCGGCCCTTGCCGCCGTACCCCAGGAGGCGGAGGCCGCCGCCTGGATGTCCGCCGTCCCGGAACCGCTTGAGATTCCGCTGCCTACGGACGCGACGCGCACGACCGTCCACCGCCTACCTAACGGCCTGACCGTCTACCTAAGCCCCAACCACGAGGTCCCGCGCATCGCGGCCCAGATCGCGGTGCGAGCGGGCAGCAAGATGGACCCCGCCGAAGCCACCGGTCTGGCCCATTATCTGGAGCACATGAATTTCAAGGGCACATCCGCCTTCGGCACCTTGGATTACGCTAAAGAGAAGCCGCATCTCGACCGCATCACCGAACTCTACGAGGAGCACTTCCGCGCCACGGACCCCGCGCAGCGGGCGCGTCTCTACCGGGAGATCGATCAGGAGAACATCTCCGCCGCGCGCTACGCGATTCCCAACGAGATCAGCAAGATCTACCGGCGCCTGGGCGCCAAGGGCTTGAACGCCTTCACCTCCAACGAGGAAACGGTCTACGTCGTCGACCTGCCGGCCAACCGCGTCGAGGCCTGGGCGAGGCTCGAGTCCGAGCGCTTTTCTCATCCCGTCTTTCGGCTCTTCCAGAACGAACTGGAGGTGGTCTACGAGGAAAAGAACCGCAGCCTGGACAACATGGAGAGGCCTCTCGACGAGGCCCTCAACAAACAGCTCTACAAGCGGCATCCCTACGGCACGCAGACCACCATCGGCACCATCGAACACCTCAAGAACCCCTCACTGGCGCGCATGTACGAGTTCTTCAACCGCTACTACCACCCCAACAACATGGCCATCATCTTGTCCGGGGACTTCAATCGCGACAGGATGCTGAGGCTGGTCGCTCAATACTTCGGAAGCTGGAGACCGCAGGCGCTGCCCGCGCCCCAGGCCTGGCCCCTGCCCAAGCCCCAAGGCCGAGAGTTCGTCGAAGTCAAGCACGAGGGAGAAGAGAAGGCCGTGATTGCCTGGCCGACGGTGCCGCGCCTGCATCCTGACGCCGACGCGCTCCGAGTCATGGACATGCTCATGGACAATTCCGTGGCCGGCCTCGTCAACCTCGACCTCGTGCAGGCCCAGAAGGTCAAGGCCGCCGGCTCCGAATTGTCCTTCTACAACGAAGCGGGCGACTGGGGGCTCTGGGCCGTGCCCAAACAGGGCCAAAAACTGGAAGAGGCCGAATCCCTGCTCATGGGCGAGGCAGCCAAGCTCAAGGCCGGCGGATTCAGCGAGGATGACCTCCGGGCGGTCATCACTAATTACGAGATCGCAGAGAAGGCCAAGCTCGAATCCAACGAAGCCCGTGCCTCGGAGATGGCCGATTCCTTCGTGCATTTTGAGCCCTGGTCGGTCACGGCGGGAAGGCTCGGCCGCTTGCGCCAGGTCACCAAGGCCGATGTGGTGCGCGTCGCCAACCTCTATCTGGGTTTCGGCCGCATCGCGGCCTTCCGCCGCAACGCCAAATCGGACATCCCCGACATCGCCAAGCCCGGCTTCTCCAAAATGGAGATCGACCCGTCGCGCGAATCGCCTTTCGCCAAGGAGCTGCTGGCCTTGCCGGCCCGGCCCCTGGAGCCGCGCTGGCTGGAGGCGGGACGCGACTATACGCTCACGCCCCTGCCTTCAGGCCGCCTTTATACCGCGAAGAACCCGTTCAACGACCTCTTCGAGCTGACCTGGGTCTTCGAGCGCGGAAGGCGTCAGGAGCGTGGCCTTTGCGCCGCGCTCGACCTCCTCGAGCTTTCGGGTGCCGGCGCGCTCAGCGCCGAGGAGTTCAAGAAGAAGCTCTTCGGCCTGGGCACCAGCCTGAGCTACTCCTGCGGCGAATGGCGCGCGAGCGTCTCGCTGACGGGTCTCGACGGGAATCTCTGGCCCTCGCTCCAGCTCATGAAGGAGCGTTTCGCCTCGCCCAACATAAATCCGGACATGCTGGCGCGGTTGGTCGCAGTCCAGATCGGCGCCCATGCGGACGCCAAGAAGGATCGCGGGGCCGTCTATGCGGCCTTGGGCGACTACGCTGGGCTGGGCCGCCAGAGCCCGATACTCAACGAGCTCTCCGACGCGGAGCTGCGCGCTCTCAAGACCGAGGACTTGCGCCGCCTGATGCGTGGCTTCACGGCATGGCGCAGGCGTACGACCTACATAGGCAACCGCGAGCCTGCGGAGATCGCCAAGCTCCTGGATGAGCCGGGGCGCCGCTACCGCAGCATCTCGGCGCGCCCTCCCCGTCGCTATCAGAAGCCGGCGAAGCCCCGGGTGCTCTTCACGCACCGCGACATGGTGCAATCTCTAGTGGGCATGGTCGCGGCCGATGGCATCCTCGACCTTGACCATGTCGTTGACGCCTCCTTCTACGACAATTATGTCGGCGGCGGCATGAATTCCGTCATCTTCCAGGAAGTGCGCGAAGCGCGCTCGCTGGCTTACTCGGCCGGGGGCGGCTACGCCTTCGGCGGACGCAAGGGCGACGACAACCTAATTTACGGCGCCCTCGGTTGCCAAGCCGACAAGACCGTGGATGCCGCCGCCTTGCTGCGCGGCCTGGTCCAGTCCCCCCCTTGGTCCGAACCGCGTTTCCTCGACGCCTCCAAGGCCCTGGAGGAACGCTACCGCGGCAATCCCATCCCCTTCCGCTCCATCCCTGGCACCCTCCTCAATTGGGAGGATCAAGGGATCACGGGCGGAGACCCGCGGCCGCAGCGCTTCGCTAAGGTGCTCAAATACCAGCTGGACGATCTTAAGGCCTTTGCCCGGCACCTGAAGGACAGGACCATGACCATCTACGTCCTCGGTGACCGGGACCGCGCCAGCCTTGATGGCCTCAAGCGGTTGGGCGGTTTTGAGGAAAAATCACTCAATCAGATATTCCCGTACTAGGAACACCGGCGCGCCCGGCATCTTCTACTTCCCCTGGCAGGAAACCTGGCAGAGCGTGCCCCGGCGTTGGGGTTGGCCCCTGGACCGATTCCGACCCGAAGACCCCAGCCGCGCTTCGGCTGGGACCCCGGGCCGCCCTGTCCTTACGGTTGTGACGCAGCCGCCTGATTGCTGGCGACAGGAGCGCCGCCGCTATCGGCGACGGCCGCGGCAGGGACACTGCCCCCGGGCAACATCTGGATGATGCTGCCGACGGTCGATGCCAGGTTATCAAATGCGCTGTAGAGGCCAGACTTCTTCGGAGGGGCGCCGTTCTGCTGGCGGACGAAGTCACGATACGCCATCAAGTTCGTCTGCGCGGTCTGAATAGCCGCCTCGTCTGGAGGATCGCTGGCCTGCGCCTGCTTTACGGCCTGCTGGTAGCCGTTGATATTGAGGAAAGTCCCGCTCGGTTTCAACGGCGCCGCGCCGCTGGTATCCGGAACCGGAGTTTCCATGTCACGAGGATTCGCCGGCACCGTCGCAGCATGGAGATTCTTCACGTTGTCCCTGGCCGTCACCATGTCCGTGTTGAGCGCGGTCAAGTTGGAGACCGCGCTATTAAGCCCGGACCATGACTGCTGCAACGACTGCTGTTGGTCCTGATACTTGCCGCGCCAGGCCTGGATACAATCGAATATGGCGGAGGCTTGGCTGGTAGGCCCCAGGTCGGCCGCAGTCTTGATGCTGACGGCAGACGAGAGCTGGCTCTGCGCGGAGGTCAACAGATTATCCGCTTGGTTCAGAAGGTTATTGGCCAGCCTATCATCGCTTCCGACGGTCTTCAGGACGCCGACGGCAGACTTTTGAGCCTTGTCCGCATCCGCCTTGGCGTACGGCTTCCAAGCTTGGTACTGCTCATCGCCGGCCACGGTCCCGTCACTGTTGGGCTGGATGATGTCAAGGTAAGCAGCGGCCCCCGTGAGGTCGCTCTGCGACTGCGGCACGATGCCTGTGTTTACCGCTCCGGACTGGTTGGCCGCCGAACCTGTGGCCGGGGCCGACCCGCCAGTTCCCACGACCATATTCCCGACACTGCGCAGATTGGTGACCACGTCGCCGCTGGCGGCGTTTGCGCCGAAGGCGGCGTTGCAACTAGAGTCACTCTCAGTCCCCGCTTGGAAGATATTAGCGGCCTGCGAGATGGCTTGGGCCGCGTTGAGCATGGCTGTCCTTTCAGTTACATGCCCGCCCAGACCGGTCATCGCGGCGGAATTGAGCTGCTGGCAAGCCCAAGAGAGCGGCTGGGTCGCGCCGTCAGGCGGGGTGCCGCCTCCGTCCTGATTTTTGGCCGTACTGGAACTGGTGTTGTTGCTGCTGCCATCGCCGCTCCCGCATTGACCAGCCAACACCACGCTGCCGCTACCGCCCCCGAAAATGCACATACCCGTATAACCGGATCCAGGCGGGCAGGCGCATTCCTGATATTGCTTGCCTGCCCCCGCGGTCTGCGAATTCTGGCTCTTGCAATCAGTGTCGACATCAGCGGACTTGTATGTCATGTAACCGCCGCTGCTGTTGCGACAGATGATCTCCCCCGGAGTCCCGGATCCCATATTCGCGAGTTCGTTCGCGAATCCTTGGGCCAAAGTCTTGACCGGCGTCTCCACGACATCACCAAGCAGTTTCTCCTGGAGATTGGGCCACAGCATGGCCTGCTTCTCCTTCTGTTTCCAGTACAGGCTCCGCGCCTGCTGTTGATTGTCCTTCTCCGCCAAGAACGCGAGGGAATCACTCATCGTCTTCCCATCCTTGTTCTGGTTGCCGCCCGGCCCTTTTTCGCCCGCCGCCGAGCCGCCCTGGCCCATGCCGTCGTTCCCGGAGCCGCTGGGCATGTTGCGCGAGGCCGCCTCCACCAGGCTGGTCGCGGCCGACCCCGTTCGGTTCATGTCCGTTCCCGCCTTCGCCGCCATGCCCTTCAAGGCGTCCAGGGAGGACTGGCTCGTGCCCTGCTGGCTCCGGGCCCCGACGCCCTGGTAGCCCGGGGCTTTGATCACCTGCGTGAGGGAATTACTCGGCGCCGCCTCGTTGCCCGCGTGGGAGGCTGCGGCGCTCAGGGGAGCCAGGCTGAACGAGCTCCCGCTGCTGCCGGAAGCCACGCCCAGGCCGCGCAGTCCCGCATTGGTCAAGCTGGCCTTGGGCACGGGCAGGCTCGCCACCTTGGTTGCCACGGAAGCACCCCTGGCCGCCGCGTTGGCGATGGCGTCCTTCCAGTCGGAACTCTCCTTGACCGCGGGCGGAGGTGGAGGCGTGATGGAGGTCGCCGCCGCCTGCTGCTGGGCTGCGGGTCCCATGATCAAGGCGGAAGGGTCGCGCACGTTCAAGGGCGTGATCACGTCCGTGCCGCCGCCAGCCACGCCGCCGGGAGCCATGCCGTTGACCCCGGTCTCATACGGAGAACTGCCGCTGCCGAAACCGCTGCCCGCGGCCTGGAAGCCCCAGCCCGGCTTGAAACTGGAGGAATCCGAGCTCTCCGGGCTCATCATGAAATGCTCCGCCATCGGCGCCGTGAACAGCACGCCGAGACCCGCCAGGATGAAGGCCAGGTCCTTCTTCTTGAACTGCTTGAGGCGGCCGACGAGAGACAGACTCGCCGCGAGTCCCTTGATCTTGACCTCGGGCCTCTGCGCATCCTTAAGGGTTGGAATCTGGGGTTTCTTTTCCATGGCGGTTCTCCTTCAGGTCAATTGCATCTCTCGTCACGCCGAGGGCATTCGTCCAGGGCCGTCAGCGGGCAGGCCCGGATATGCGCGCACAGCGCCGTGTAATAAGCGCGGCAGTCTTTCTTCATCCTCGTCCGAGCCTCGCCACAGCCGGCCATACCGCAAGGGCCTGCAACGGCCTCGGCATCGGCCTGCAGCGCCGCGACCAGCCGCTGCTCCATCGAATCGTAAAAAACGTCGGACTCCTGGCACTTCTGCGCATCCTGAGCGCCCAGTCCGCCCCCATCCTGCCAAGGCTGGCGGACTTGCGGCAAGGAAGCGCCATCTACCAACGGAGCGGCCGCGCTCCGCGAAACCACGGGCGAGACCGGATTGCCATCATAGACCGCGCCCACGTTGGCGGCGGCGTACTCTGTGCCGCAGCCGTTGACCGCGACACAGTTGGGTCCGCTCGCGCGCTCCGCGAAAGCATGCCCTTCGGCGAGCTCGGCGACACTGGCCCCTGAGATCCCTTCCAAGGACTCCCGGGTGGCGGCGCTCAACTTGGCGACCGCACCTCGGTTGAGCCGGCCGGAGGCCGCGCCCATGGCGTGTCCGCGCAGCGTCTGGGGAAGCGGGACCGCCGCGAAGGCCTGCCGGAGTTCGTCGCCCACATGCCCGCCCGCGCCGGCGGTACCGGAGAAGAACCCCGCGCCGGCGAAGATCTGCGCTTGCGCGGCCGCACGCTCGCCGGACAAATCTGACGGCCTCAACGCCACACCCAGGCCCGCGCGCCGAGCATCGTCGGGATTGAGGATGCCCCGGATGGACAAGGGGACGCCCCCCGCGACCAGGCCGTAATCAGCCGCCGCGCCCCGCACCAAGCTCACCGACGATTCTCCCGCGCTCGCGGCGGAGGTGCGGAAGATGTCGCTGCGAGACACATCCTTGCGCTGCCGGGCCGCGCGAAAGGCAGCCAAGAGACCAGCGAAGGGCCCAGAGCCGGAGCGATTGGTCCAAGAGAGATTGAATGGGACAAGAAAGAAGAACCCAAGCATGATTGCTGCAATGAGCGCGGCCGCCAGGGCTCGGCGTCCACCGAGCCACGGCGCGGACCGGACCAGAAAGCCCGGTTTCTTGCGTTCAAAGAATCGCGACATATCATGTACCAGACCTCCGTCGAGATCCGAAGCGCCCGACGGGAATCGAGGATAGTTTAGTATGGCCCTCTAAGATTGTCAACATCGCAAAGCGCTTTTTACCGATTTTCAATCATACCAAAAGGGGCAGGGCATGCACGATCATTATTCCAAAATCTCCTTAAGTTCTAAGGCGCCGGGGCTGATGCTTTATGATTACATTTGATAACACTCCTGTCCGGGGAAAAACGACAGGG
>CAIRTQ010000116.1 GCA_903881545.1 uncultured Elusimicrobia bacterium | reverse complement strand
TCTCTCTCACGTATTCTCTCCTGGCCTTCGGACTCATCCCCATGCCCCCAAAACTGCCCCAAACCCGCTGGGGCCGTTCGGTAACATCTTAGATGAGTTGACGGCTTGGATTTCGGTAACATCTTACGTGAGTTGAAGCGGCGGATACAAACCGTAGTGTTTTTGCTGTATAATGCCAGCATATGCGCACCATGAAGATTCGCTACATCCGTAAGCGTAGGATCCGCTATCGCCTGGTTGCAGAGGCCGCGCCACCTCCTGTGGCCAAGCCGCAGGCCAAGGCGCGCACCAACGGCACCGGCAAGAAGTCCGGCCTTAGCGCCGCGTTGTACCGGATGTTCTCATCCTGAGCTAAGATGGACATCGGCATCTACACCGACGACGCCTGCTACGGCAGTCGCTGAGGCGTGAAGGCTTGGGCGGGCGCTGCGCCTTGCGCTATTTTGGTATAACTGTTATACTCCTAGTGGATGGAACGCTTCCAGTTCGACCCCAGGAAGAGCCGGCTCAACAAGGAGCATCATGGGGTCGACTTCGAGTGTGCCCAAGAGCTATGGGATGAAGACCATCTCGTCATTCCCGCCAAGAATGTCGCCGGCGAAAGCCGCTATCTTATTCTGGCGAGGATGGAGGAGGACAAATGCTATGCGGCCGTCTTCACGAAACGGGGAGAAGCGATAAGGATCATCAGTTGCCATCGAGCCGACGGCCGATTGGAGAGACTCTATGAAAGCCATATCCGGGGCAAAGCAGACGCATAAGAAGATCAGCGCCGCGGCCTTCGACAGGAAATTTGATCGTGGCGAGGACATCTCGGCGTTCCTCGACCTTAAGAAAGCGATCGTGGTTCAACGAGTCAATGTCGACTTCCCTTCCTGGATGGTCGACATGCTCGACCAAGAGGCAACCAAACTCAATGTTTCTCGTCAGGCCATTATCAAGATGTGGATTCGAGAACGGCTTGACCCATCCCATCGCTTGACGCTATGAATCGGGCGCCCGTCGCATCCGCGCAATACTTTAGCGTTTTGAAGGAATGAATTCAGATGAAAGTGACATCGCGACAGAATGTTCTTATCTACACCGATGGCGCCTGCTCCGGCAACCCCGGCCCGGGTGGCTGGGGCGCCATCGTCCTTACCCCTGACGGCCGGGTCCGCGAGCTCGGCGGCCGCGAGCCCGCCACCACCAACAACCGCATGGAGCTCCAGGCCGCGATCAGCGCCCTGCGCTGCGTCGAGACCGCGCCTGGCCTCATCGGCATCTACACCGATTCCACCTACCTCATCTCCGGCATCACCCGCTGGCTCCACGGCTGGAAACGAAAAGGCTGGCGCCGCGGCGACGGCGTCGCCATCCTCAACCGCGACCTTTGGGAAGAGCTCGACTGCCTTGTCGCCCAGCACCACCCCAGGATATCGTGGGATTATGTCCGCGGCCACCAAGGTCACCCCGCCAACACCCGCTGCGACCAAATCGCCGTTGCCTTCTCCCATAACAAGATACCGCACCTTTATGAAGGGCCCCTCCTCGGCTACTCCGTGGACCTCTTCCCGCCCAAATCCGAGGCCTTGCCCCGATCCTCTTCGCGGACCGCGTCGGCCAAGAAGGGAGGCTGGTATCTCAGCCTCCTGGACGGCAGGTTGGAAAAGCACCAGACCTGGGCCGAATGCCAGGCCCGCGTGAACGGCAAGCCCGCGCTTTTCAAGAAGGTCTCCTCGCCAGAGGATGAGGCTGCGGCGCTCCAGAAATGGGGCCTGGCCTAGCGTCGCCATTTGCTAATATCAAGCCGCGACGATGGACAAGCCCACCTTGCGCAGGCGCTCCTCCGGCCTTCTCCTGCATCCGACATCGCTGCCTGGCCCCCACGGCATCGGCGACCTGGGCCGCGAAGCCTTCGCCTTCGCTGATTTCCTCGCCGCCTGCGGCCAGACCTGGTGGCAGATGCTTCCCGTCGGCCCCACCGGCCACGGCCATTCGCCCTATTACGCGTCCTCGGCCTTGGCCGGCAATCCCCTGCTCATCTCCCTCGACAAGCTCTGCCAGGACGGCCTGCTCGAACTGGCGGACCTCAAGCCGCTGCGGGGCCAGGCCAAGGATCGGGTCAATTATGAAGCGGTGGAGCGGTTCAAGGGGACCCGTTTCGCGAAGGCCTGGGAGGCCTTCGAGCGCCGCGGTGAACGCGCGGCCCAGAACGCCCTTATTTCCTTTTGCGCGGAGCAGGCGGTATGGCTCGATGACTACGCCCTCTTCTGCGCGCTGAAGGAAAGCCATCAGGACCGCCCTTGGGTCGAGTGGGAGCCGGAGCTGCGGTCCCGCCAGCCCGAGGCCTTGGCGCGTGCGCGGGAGTCCCTGCAAGGCCGCATCCGCTACCACAAGTTCCTGCAGTTCATGTTCCACAAGCAGTGGCGAGAGCTCAAGGAGCACTGCGCCCAGCTTGGTCTTGGCCTCATCGGCGACATCCCCATCTTCGTGGCCGCTGACAGCGTGGACGTCTGGGCGCGGCCGGAGTTCTTCTGCCTCGGCGACGACGGCCGTCCTACCGTCGTCGCAGGCGTGCCGCCGGACTATTTTACCGAGAAAGGCCAGCTCTGGGGCAACCCGCTCTACCGCTGGGACGCCATGAAGGCCGACGGCTTCTCCTGGTGGATCGGCCGCTTCCGCGCCGCCTTCAGCCGCTTCGACGCCGTGCGCCTCGACCATTTCATCGGGTTCTATAATTATTGGGGGATTCCAGCCGGGGCTGAGGACGCGGTGGGCGGCCGCTGGCTCCTGGCGCCCGGAGATGAGCTGTTCCGGGCGGTTTTGGGCGCTTTTGGGGATCCTCGGGCAGGCGGCTCGCCCTCCGGACAGGAACGCGGGACCACGGTGGAGATCATCGCCGAGGACCTGGGCACCTTGACCAAGGAGGTCGAGGCCTTGCGCGACCGCTTCGAGTTGCCGGGCATGCGCGTGCTGCAGTTTTCCTTCGGTGACTCGGACGATCGGATGCGGCCGCACAGTTTTCCGCGGCGCAGCGTGGCCTATACCGGCACGCACGACAACGACACCGCCGCGGGGTGGTTCAAGGCTTTGGGCGGCCCTTCCAGGGGCCGTACCGCCGAGCAGGCTGCCGTGGAGCGGGAGAATATCCTGCGCTACCTCGGCGTCGACGGCTCGGACATTCATTGGGAGATGATTCATGCCGTGCTCAAGAGCCCGTCGGACACCGCAGTCATCCTCGTGCAGGACCTGCTGGGCCTGGGCTCCGAGGCGCGCATGAACGTGCCCGGCTGCGCCGAGGGCAACTGGCAGTGGCGCCTGGCGCCGGGGGCGCTGACCGCCGAGGTGGCGGGACGGCTGGCTTTGATGACCGGGGCCTACGGACGCGGCCCAAGGAGATGGACGCTATGAGCCTTAGTGAAAAGAACGCTTTGCACACGCCGGCGACCCTGCTGACCGAGCAGGACCTTTACCTGTACAACGAGGGTACGCATTCCCGCGTTTACGACAAGCTGGGCGCCCACCTCATGGAGCACGACGGACAGAAGGGCGTCTATTTCGCGGTCTGGGCGCCCAACGCCAAGAAGGTGACGGTCATCGGGGACTTCAATGGTTGGAACAAGACCAAGAACCCCCTGCACATGCGCGGCTCCTCCGGCATCTGGGAAGGCTTTATCGCAGGCTTGGGAAAAGGCACGGTCTACAAGTACTTCGTCTCCTCGCATATGCACGGCTACAAGGCCGAGAAGTCCGACCCCGTGGGATTCTACGCCGAGGTGCCGCCCAAGTCCGCCTCCGTGGTCTGGGACTTGGACTACCAATGGGGCGACGCGGGCTGGCTGAAGGAGCGCCGCGGCCGCAACGCGCTGAACGCGCCCGTCTCGATCTACGAGGTTCACCTGGGCTCCTGGATGCGTATGCCTGAGGAGGGCAACCGCACTCTTACCTACCGGGAGCTGGCGCCCCGGCTTGCGGCCCATGTGCGGCGCATGGGCTTTACCCATGTCGAGCTCCTGCCCATCATGCACCACCCCTTCGACGGCTCCTGGGGCTACCAGACCCTCGGTTATTTCGCGCCCTGCTCCACCTTCGGCACGCCCCAGGACTTTATGTACCTGGTGGACCACCTGCACCAGGAGGGCATCGGCGTGATTTTGGACTGGGTGCCATCCCACTTCGCGACGGACGGCCATGGCCTGGCCCAGTTCGACGGCTCCCACCTTTACGAGCATGCCGACCCGCGCAAGGGCTACCACCCTGACTGGGGCAGCTTCATCTTCAACTACGGCCGCAACGAGGTGCGCTCCTTCCTCATCTCCGGCGCCCTGCTGTGGTTCGACAAGTACCATGTGGACGGCATCCGCGTAGACGCCGTGGCCTCCATGCTCTACCTGGACTACTCGCGCAAGAAGGGGGAGTGGATCCCCAACGAGTACGGCGGCCGCGAGAACATCGAGGCCATCTGGTTCCTGCGGCGCCTCAACGAGGAGGTCTACAAGCAGTTCCCGGATACGCAGACCTGCGCGGAGGAATCCACCTCCTGGGGCCTGGTCTCCCGGCCGACCTCCGTGGGCGGAATGGGCTTCGGTTTTAAGTGGGACATGGGCTGGATGCACGACACCCTGAACTACATGAAGAAGGACGCCATCCACCGCAAGTTCCACCAGAACGTCATCACCTTCCGCATGCTCTACGCCTTCCATGAGAACTTCATCCTGCCCCTGTCCCACGACGAGGTG
>CAIRTQ010000115.1 GCA_903881545.1 uncultured Elusimicrobia bacterium | reverse complement strand
GTCTATACCCCCTACGGCACGCACTGGTTCCCCTAGTTCTACCGCCGCATCCGGGAGCGCAAGGAGAACCTGCTGTTCGTCCTGCGCAACTTCTTCGGCTGAGGCCCCCATGGCGACCGCGAACCTGATGGGATTTTTGGACGAGGAGATAACCCGGCTCAAGGCCGAGGGCCGCTTCGTCAAGCTGCGCATCCTTGAAGGCGCGCAGGAGCCGGTCTCGGTCATCGACGGAAAGAAGGTGGTCAACCTCACCTCCAACAACTACCTCGACCTCGCCAACCATCCGGCCCTCAAGGCCGCGGCCCAGGCGGCCATCGCCAAGTACGGGGTGGGCACGGCCGCGGTGCGGCCCATCATCGGCACCATGGACATCCACATGGCGCTGGAGAAGAAGCTGGCTGAGTTCAAGGGCACCGAGGCCGCGCTGGTCTTCCAGTCCGGCTTCACGGTCAACGTGGCCTGCTGCCAGAGCCTGATGACCGACGCCAGCGATCTGCTCATCTCGGATGAGCTCAACCACGCCTCCATCATCGACGGCGCCCGGCTGTCCAAGGCCGCGCGCAAGGTCTACCCGCACAAGGACATGAAGGCCCTGCAGGCCATCCTGGAATCCCCCGAGGCCCGGGCCGCCCGGCGCAAGATGATCGTCACCGACGGGGTCTTCAGCATGGACGGAGACTTGGCGCCCCTGCCCGCCATCGTGGAGCTGGCCGAGAAATACGGCGCCTTCGTGATGGTGGACGACGCCCACGCCTCGGGCGTGATGGGGCGCAACGGCCGCGGCACGCCGGACCATTTCGGCCTGACCTCGCGGGTGCAGATACAGATCGGCACCCTGTCCAAGGCGATCGGGTCCATCGGCGGCTACGTGGCGGGCTCGCGGTCCCTGATCGACTACCTGGTCTCCACGGCCCGGCCTTTCACCTTCTCCAGCTCGCATCCGCCGTCGGTGACAGCCACCTGCATCGCGGCCTTGGACATCCTGCTCAACGAGCCCGAGCGCATCGAGAAGCTCTGGGCCAACGCCCGCCATTTCAAGGACGGCCTGCGCAAGCTGGGCTTCGACACCGGGGTCAGCGAGACTCCAATCACGCCGGTGATCGTGGGCGACACGGCCAAGGCCCAGCAGTTCAGCGCGCGGCTCTTCCATGAGGGCGTCTTCGCCCTTTCCATCTGCTATCCCATCGTGGCCCGGGGCAAGGACCGCCTGCGCACCATCGTCTCCTCCGGGCATACCGCACGCGACCTGGACTTCGCCCTGGAGAAGTTCGCCAAGGTCGGCAAGGAACTGGGCATCATCTAGCAAGGCCCGCCTCACGAAAAATGTCCGTTTTTTGGCAGTCTGTTAAAGGAGGCGGGAGAGCCCCGGGTCTAAGGAGAATTCCTACATGAAGCCTTCTCATATAGGACTGCTGCAATGCATCGAATGCGCCGGGGCCTTGGCATTGATTGATGATCGCACAACGCGGGCTCAGGACGACTCCATCAAGCAGGGAGTCCTACGATGCCAGCATTGTGGGGAACTCTTTCCAATCATCGACGGCGTCGTCGTTTTTTTTAAGAAGATGCTGCTGCCGCTTTTTCTTACTGATTACGAAAAAAGGGTGTGCGTCTCCCTGGGCATCGCGGTTGGAAAAGTTCCGGAGGATTTGACGGAAGAGACGCTATTGACCAAACGTGTGGCCGACAATTGGAGTTATCAGTGGAATACCGAGTCGCCGTGGGGAAAAGAAGATTTTGACAAAGATGATTATAGGGGAGACCACTTTTTTAGGAAGTTCACCCAGATAGAACCGGAAGAATACGCGGGCAAGAGGGTCGTCGTGTGGTGCGGCGGCAACGGGCGGGAGGCATACCACATCTCAAAAAACGCCCCCCGACTTCTTATTGTCAACGAGCTCGGGGATGAGATTTATCGCATTAGCGGATTGATCGATCGGGGCATCGATCTTCTCCTCCTCCGAGGCGACATGTTGAACAGGCCCTTGCGCGGCGGCGTCGCGGATATCTCCATCTGCGACCATGCTCTCCATCATATCGTCGACAAGCCCGGGGCATTTTCTGTCATCGTAGATGTCCTGGCTCCCCGGGGGACGGTCTCCATATGCGTTTATAGTTACGAAAATAATTTTCTCATGACACACATCATAGAGCCCTTGAAAAACACCCTCCACAGGATGCCGCTCAAGGTACAGGAAAAGATCGCTCTTCTTCCAGCCGCCATCATATATTCGCTCATCAAGCTGTTTTATGTCCCAGCCAACGCCATCCTTCCCGCGGGACTATGCAATAAAATACCCTTCTTTGCCGTAATGATATACTGGTCGAAAGGCCCCTTCGCAATGATCAAAGTGTCCTGTTTTGATTTGATCCATGCGCCGGTCTCTTATTATTTTAGACAAGATGAAGTGCGAGAACTTGTCCGGCAGGAAAATTGCATTATTGATAAACTTATTAACACTCATGGGACAACATGGAGTATGACGGCAAGAAAATGGTAGCACCCGCCCTCTGCGGACCGGCTTCGGGCTACTACTAGCCCGGGTCCCGGCCGTATCTTTGTATAATCCCCCGGATGCCCACCCTTCTGGCGCTTGACGCCGCTTTGGAGCGCGTCCGCTCCGGACTGGAAAGCCGCAGCCGCCGCATCTCCGGCCGCGTGGGGGAGCGCCTGGCCGAGCAGATGTCGCGGCCGGGCAAGATGCTCCGGGCCCGGTTCTGCCTCCTGCTGGGCGCCGCCCTTGGCGTGGAAGCGGAAAAGGCCGAGGCCGCGGCGCGGGGCATGGAGTTCGTGCACAACGCCTCGCTGCTGCACGACGATTGCGTAGACCAGGCCCGCCTGCGCCGCGGCCGGGCCACGCCCAACGAGATCTTCGGGGTCAACGTGGCCCTGCTCCTCGGCGACCTGGCCTTCGCCCAAGGGCTCGAAGAGGTGGTTGAACTCACCCCTCAGTCGGCCCGCCGCATGATCAGCACGGCCCGGGAGATGGCCGTGGGCGAGCTGCAAGAAGAATTCCTCAAGGGCAGCGTCAATGTTACGGTGGATGCCTATCTCGGCGTCATCAGCCGCAAGACCGGGGCCCTCTTTGAGTGGTGCGGCGCCACGCTTTCGGAGCTTTCCAGCCTGCCCCATGCCGAGGCCGACCCGCCCCGCCTGGGCAGCGCGGCCGGGATGTTACTGCAGATCATCGACGATATCCATGATTATGTCTCGACCGAGGGAACTTCCGGCAAGGAGCCGGGACGGGACCTCTGCGAGCGGCGCCTGACCTTGCCCGCGATTTTGGCCCTCAACGATGCGGCCGCGCGGCCGGAGTTCTTGCGGCTGTGGGAGGCGGGGGGCGAGGGGGGCGACTCGGTTCGGCGCATGGCCGCCTTCCTCGAGTCCTCGGGCCACCTGGAGGCCGCGCGCGGCCGGGGGCGGGAACTTCTGCGCTCGGTCCGGAATTGGGCCGCGGCTCTGCCCGTCAAGGGCCCCGCCCGCGAGTTCTGCGGCTTTATGGATGCCATGGAGCGCCGCGAGTTCTGACATGGGCTACGAGTCATTGATCCGGCGCGCTTGGCGCACCGGCGATTTCAGCGTCCGGGAGGCCGATGGCAAGTCGGCCCCGGAGGCGGGCGGCGGCGCGGAGGAACTGCGCCGCGAGGTCCGCAAAGAGATGGAGGACGTGATCGGGCGGGAGGCGGGCGACGCTGCCGGCTGCCTGTGCGCCCACAAGGAGGATTCCATGAAGCTAGCCCCATTCGTGAAGTTCCGCGAGGAGAAATTCGGCGCCGTTCTTTTCGAGACCCGTTCCGAGAAGGTCTACACCTTGAGCCCAAGCGGCGCCGCGGTTGTGCGCGAGATCGTCTCCGGGGGCGATGCCCAGGGCGTGGTGGCGCGCCTGCAGAGCAAGTACGAGGATAAGACCGGCAAGATGGCGCAAGAGGCCAAGTCCTTCCTCGCCGACCTCAAGAGCAAAGGGCTGATCACCGAGTAGCATGCCCGTAGTCCTGCCCGAGAGCCTGGGCGCCTCCGCCGCGGACCTCAGCGCTCCTCTGTATGCGGCTTGGCAGCTCACCAACGAGTGCGGCCTGAGCTGCCGGCACTGCATCGAGGGCTCGGGGCCGGGGCGCGCCATGCCCGGAGAGCTCTCGCGGGACGAGGCATTCCGGATCATCGACCAACTGCTGGCTGCGGAGGTGCCCTATGTGGCTTTCTCCGGAGGCGAGCCTCTTCTGCATCCGCATTTCTTTGAGCTGCTGGGACGCTTCCGGGGTTCGGGCACCGGGCTGAAGGTCGAGACCAATGGGCAGAATTTCGATGCGGGGACTTGCGAGCGGATGGCCAAGTGCGAGGTCAAGTCGGTGCAGTTGTCCATGGACGGGACGACCGAGGAGTCCTATCGCGCTCTGCGGCCGGGGGCGAGCTTGGCCAAGGTCGTGGACGGCATACGCGGACTGCGGCGGGTGGGAGTCGCGGTGGAAGTTAATTTCGCGCCTACGCGGTTTAACGTCGGGCAGATTGGGGCGGCCATGGATCGTGCATTTGAGCTGGGCGCCTATGCTTTCTATACAGGGCGGCTTATACGCGCGGGGCGCGCGGTGGATTTCTGGGATGGCTTGGCGCCTAGCGAGGCGCAATATGGCGAGTTTTTTGGGATTGTGAAGGCTAAGGCGCTGGAGTATGAGGGGCGCATGCGGGTCTGCTATCACGAGCTGGGCATTGCGGGGGAACTTCGCTACCGAGTGGAGCATCCGGCGGCACTGATTATTATTTTGCCGGACGGTAGGGTCAAGTTGATCAATGCGCTGCCATTTGTGTGTGGGGATTTGCGGCGGCAGAATCTGAGAGAGGTTTGGGGGGCTTATAAAACCGCTTGGAAGGATCTTCGAGTGGCGCGGTTTATTGATGAGTTGGAGAGGGATCCAGATGCGGTGGGGAAACTGCATGAGTGGGTGGCTTTATGAATGAACAACATTCCACCCCTAACGGTGGCGCCGTTCCCCTCATAGGGGAACGGCGCGACTCGGCGCCTTCGGCGCCGAGTGCGATATTTTCGGTTATACGGTACAGGTTCTTTTTGTATGCGGGGCTGCTGCCATATCTTTTGGGTGCGGCTTGGGCTTACGGGCAGGAGGGGGTATTCAATCCGCGGGCGTTTTGGCTTGGGTTGCTGGGAATCTTCCTTGCCGTGGTGGGAGTTGAGACTTTTAACGAGTACTACGATGCTCGGCTGGGTACCGACCGGGTATTTAACCCTAGTGACGAGGATGAGATACCGGAGTGGATGTTTTGGGTGGGCGTCACGGCGTTTATTTTGGCTGCGGGGATTGGGCTGAGGCTCGCGGTGTCTGGGGGTTGGCCGGTTTTGCTTTATACGGTCTTGGGCGGTTTGGCTGCGGTGTTTTATGTGGGGCCGCCGATTCGATGGGTCTATCGCGGCCTGGGAGAGGCGGCTATCGGGCTTTCTTATGGACCTTGGATGACCTTGGGCAGTCTGCAACTGCATACGCATCGTTTCTCCCGGGGCGCTCTGGCCGCTTCGCTGGTCCCGGGTTTGCTCATCATGGCTTTGGCGGTGGTCAACGCGATACCGGACTTCCACCAGGACCGTTTGGTGGGGAAACGGAATCTGGTCGTGCGGGTGGGCCGGAAGAATGGAGTGATCCTTTATCTGGGCCTGGCGGGCGGCGGGCTCTTGGTGGCGCTTTTGGGCGCGGTGGCTGGTATTTTTCCGCGCTGGTCTTTGCTGGCTGTCGCTGCGGGCGTTCCTTTTTTGATTGCCAGCGGCCGGGCCGCCGCTAAGACCTGGGACACGCCGCGGCTTTTCGTGCCGGCGGTGCGGGCGGTGGTGCTCTGTTATGTCGTGGCCACGGCGCTCTTCACTGCGGCGGTGGCTTGGGGTCCGCGATGAGGATTTCTGATTTCGGCGCTCCGCTCATGGTGGCCTGGCAGTTTACCCGGGAGTGCGATCTCGCTTGTCTGCACTGCTGTACCGATTCTTCTCCTGCTGGCCGGATGGCGGACGAGTTGAATCTGGAAGAGTCTTTGCGCCTGGCCGGAGAGATTGCCGCAGCCGAGGTGCCGTATGTGCTTTTCGGGGGGGGAGAGCCGGCCTTGGCGCCGCATTTTTTTTCGGTGGCCGAGACTTTGGGGAAGGCCGGGGTCTATTTGAAGGTGGAGACCAACGGCCAGCGGTTCGGGGCCGAGGCGGTCGCGCGTTTGGCCCGCTTGCCTGTGCGTTCCATCCAGGTCTCTCTGGACGGAGCTGGGCAGGAGAGCTATGGGAAGCTGCGGCCTGCTGCCTCGTGGGACGCGGCCGTGGCCGCCTGCCGCAGGATTCGGGACGCCGGGCTGCCGCTGGAGATTTCGTTTGCGCCGACGCGATTCAATATCGGCGAGGCCGAGGCGGTCATGGACCTGGCGCTGGAGCTGGGAGCTTTCCGCTTCAACACCGGGGAGCTGATGTGTCTGGGCCGGGCGGCGCGGTTCTGGGATTCTTTGGAACCGACTTCCCAAGACTATGGACAATTTCTTAAACTTCTGGAGCGCAAGACCGGTGAGCTGGCCGGGCGCCTGGAGCTTTGCTTCCAGCCGTTCTCGCTGCGCGAGGCGGCGCGGGCGTGGCTCCAGGAGCCGTCGGGCACCTTGATGGTGCGGCCGGACGGTAAGGTGCCGGTCGCGGCGGCGCTGTCCTTCATTTGTGCGGATGTGCGGCGGGATGGTCTGGCCGGGGCTTGGGATTCTTATCGCGAGGCCTGCGCCAGCGCCGAGGTGGGCAGGGCGATGGCAGCCTTGATTTGCAAGGATCTGCCGGTCATCGTCTGACCGGCGTAGGAGACAGTAATGGACGAGCGTGACACAGTGACGGATGCGAAGGCCGAGTCCAAGCCCGCGTGGGAGACGCCCTCTATCGAGGAAGTCACCGATCGGGTAATGGCCCAGCCTTACATTCGCTTCACATGACGGACCAGAGGGGGGCCGCGATAGGAGACTATCGCGCCCCCCTCTTTCTGGCCTGGCAGCTCAGCAATTCCTGCCACTGCCGCTGCCTGTCCTGCTGTGAGGACTCTGGCCCGGACCGGGGCTGGCCCGGCGAGCTGTCCCGCGACGAGGCCCTGGCCTTGGCCAAGGACATCGCCGCCTCCGGCATCCCTTATGTGGCGTTCGGCGGGGGGGAACCGACGGAAGTCCCCCATTTCTGGGACATCTGCCGGATACTCCACGAGGGAGGCGTGGCCATCAAGCTGGAGACGGACGGCCTGAGCCTCGATGACGCTGCGGTTGCGCGGCTGCAAGCCTGGGGGGTGTCCTGCGTCCAGATCAGCGTGGACGGGGCGAGCGCCGAGGTTCACGAGAAGGTGCGGCCGGGAGGTTCTTTCGCCGGCGCCGTGGCCAGCGTGCGCAGGCTGGCGGCCTGCGGACTCGCGCCGGAGGTGGTGTTCGTGCCGACGCGTCTCAACCTGGCGGACGCGCCCGCGGTATTCGACTTGGCGGCGGCGAGCGGGGTGCGGACTTTCGTGACCGGGCCTTTGATGCGGCTGGGGCGGGCCGCGGCGGATTGGGCACGGCTGGCGCCAACCGACGAGGATTGGAAAAAGACGGTCGCGATGCTGGAGGCCAAGGCGCGGGCCTGCGGCCGGGTGAAGCTGTCGGTCTATCCCTGGGACATCCGGGAGGAGATCCGGGTTCGGCGGCAGAGCCCGCAGGCCATGCTATTGGTCGTGCCGGACGGCAAGGCCAAACTGCTCAACGCTTTGCCTTTTGCTCCGGGCGACCTGCGGCGGCAGAGCCTGGCCGAGGCGTGGCAGGCGGTGCAAAAAGCGTGGAGCGACCCTGGGGTCCTGGATTTTATCGACCAGGTTTCGGCCGACCCGGCCTTGCTGCGGCACGCCAACGAGTGCTGGGAAATCTGATATTGCGGCTGCCGCCCTTTCCAAGGCTCCCACGCCGACGTGGAACAGGGTCAACTTGACCGCGCATCAGGATGGGAGTATAGTGTGCGGTATGAAGATCATCGCCATCGCTGTGATGTCTGCTTTGTTGCCCTGGCCGTGCCTGGGCCAGGCGGGCTTGCCCTCCTCCGGGACAGCGCTCTCTGCGGCCGAGGCCAAGCCGGCGGCGGCGCGGCAACGCGAGGCTGGAATCGAGTGGGTGACGATCCACGGCGGGAGCTTCATGATGGGTGCGGATGATCTCGGTTCAGATGCGCTGCCGAGTCGCCAGGTGAAGGTCAAGACTTTCCAGATGGCGAAGTCCCTGGTGACGGTGGAACAGTATAAAGCGTGCGTGGATGCGGGAACCTGCACGGCGCCTGATACGGGAGAAAATTGCAATTGGGGCGTGCCGGAGCGGGCGCAGCATCCCGTCAACTGCGTGGACTGGAAACAAGCTGCGGTTTTTTCAGCATGGGCGGGGGGAAGGTTGCCCAGCGAGGCGGAGTGGGAATACGCGGCGCGCAGCGCGGGCAAGGATTGGAAATATCCCTGGGGCGATGACGATGCCACCTGCAAACGGGCGGTGATCCGGGAGGGCGACCACGGGGGGTGCGGAAGGGATTCGACTTGGCCCGTTTGCTCGAAGCCCAAGGGCAACACGAAGCAAAAGCTTTGCGACATGGCCGGCAATGTCGCGGAATGGGTGCGGGACTGGTATTACTACTCGTACAATGGGGCGCCGACGGATGGCAGCGCATGGGAATTCCCTGAGGCCGTCAACCGCGTGGCCCGGGGCGGCTCGTGGAAGATCGGCGCCGAAAACGCGCGGTCGGCCGATCGCGGCATCGTGGCCCCTGGCGTTCGCGCCAACTACCTGGGGTTCCGGCCGGCCCGGCAAGGCCGATAGCGCTGCCCGTCAGTGCCGGAAATGCCGCACGCCGGTGAAGGCCACGGCCAAGCCGTGCTCGTCGCAGGCTTCCACCGCGCCCTCATATTCGCCGGTCAGGCCGGGCAGGATGATGGCTTTTACCCCGCCTTGCGCCGCCTCCAGTACGTGCTCGGGCGCCAGGTCCCCGTCTGAGGCCAGGACCGTGGGCAGATCATCGGCGACCAGGGGATGTCGTTCGCGGCTTTTGAGCAGGGCCAGGCGGACGGCGTCGAGACGGGAGGTCTGGCCGCCGCCGATGCCTATGGTCTGGCCGCCGCGCGCCACGACGGCGGCGTGGGTGCGGCAGTGCTTGGCCACGCGCCAGGCCAGGCGCAGCGAGTTCATCTCCGGCTCCGTGGGGGAGCGCCGGGTGAGGGACTTTAAAATCTCCGGCAGGGGTTGGTGGTCGCAGCTCTGGACCAGCACGCCTCCGGCGACGGAGCGGAAGTCCAGCTCGTCGGGGGAGATGAGGGTCGAGGGCATGGTGACCAGGCGGATGTCCTTCCTGAGCTTCAGGGCCGCCAGGGCCTTGGCCGAGAAGCCCGGCGCCGCGATGCAGCTGAGCATCTCCTGGGCGAAGAAATCCGCCGCGGATTCGTCCACCTCGCGGTTGACCGCGGCCGTGCCGCGCAGGCAGCCCCGGGGATCGCCGCGGTAGGCGAGCTTGGCCGCTTCGGCCAGGCTCTTGGAGACCGCAGCCCCGGCTGGGACGCCGTGCTTGACGATGGCGCAGGCCGGCTCCGGGAAGCCGCCCGCCAGCTCCCAGGCCGCGTCTAGGTCGAAGTAGTGGTTGAAGGACAAGGGCCGGCCGTAGAGGAGGCGGGCCTGGTTGACGCCCCATGGCCGGGCGCCGCTCAAGGCATAGAGCGCGCCTTTCTGGTGGGGGTTCTCCCCGTAGGGGAATTCCGCGCTCTTGCGCAGACCCATGACGAGTTCCGGGGGCAGCCGGTCCCAGCGGCTGCCGAGGTATTGGGCCACGGTCGAGTCGTAGTAGGCGCTGTAGTGGAAGGCCTTGGCCGCGAGGAGCTGACGGCGTTCCGGGCTGAGGTTCCCGTGTTGGCGCAGGGATTCGAGCGCCGGGCCGTAATCTTCGGGGTCGCAGAGGCAGATGACTTGGCGGAAATTGCGCGCGCCCGCGCGCAGAAAGGCCGAACCTTCCACATCCACGCAGCCGAGGGCCTCGGCCTGGGGGAGTTCCGAGACGGATAGTTCGGCCAGGGGGTAAAGGTTGACGGCCACGAGGTCTATGGCCGGCCCGCGCGGACCGGCCTGGTCCTTGACGCCGGTCTCGCGGGAGTCGGCCAAAAAGCTAAGGAGGTGCGGATGCGAGCGGACGTCCGAGACCTCGAGCTCGGCCTGGCGCAAGGTATGGGCCGTGCCGGCGTCGGCTATGAACTTGAAGCCTAGTTCCTGGAGCGCCCAGGCGAACTCGACGATGCCGGTCTGGTCCGTGACATGCAGGAGGGCGCGGCGCTCGGTCTTGTGGGTCATGGGCTGGATTATGATACTAAACCGGCGGCGCGGGGGAGCCAAGAGCCGCCGGCATCAGCCTAAAAAGTAATTTGATATTAGTTTGATTTAATTTGTATATGATAATATTATCTTTGGGGGAAACATATGAATGGGATATTGAATCTGTCGCAAGGCTCGATCATTGCTCTGCATGCGGCGATGCATCTTGCCAAAGAGAGCGGGGCGCCTGTCACCACGGAAGAGGCCGCGGATGCGTTGAAGGTCTCCCGGGCGCATCTTTCCAAGATTCTCCAGCGCCTGACCAAGGCGGGCATAGCCACGGCCGTGCGCGGGCCCAAAGGCGGCTACACGCTCGACAAGCCGCTTTCGGAGATCACGCTGCGCGAGGTCTTCGAGGCTATCGAGGGTCCCATGAAGTTCGGCCGCTGTCTCATGGACGTGCCGCGCTGCGGCAAGGCCGGCTGCATGTTGGGCAGTATGCTCGACGAAGTCAACAAGCAGGTGGTCAAGCGCTTCGAGCGCCGATTGTCGGATCTCTGAGCCTTCGCGCTCAGGCGGTAGCGCTTTGGGCTCATTTCCCCGCAACCGACTATTGGATCAGTTTGAGGAACTCGGCCTCGGAGAGTACGGGTACGCCGAGTTCCGCGGCCTGACGCAACTTGGAGCCCGCCTTGGCCCCGGCCACGACGAAAGCGGTCTTGGCCGAGACCGACCCGGAGGCCTTTCCGCCCAAGGCTTTGACTTTCTCCTCGGCCTCTTCGCGGGGCATGGATTCAAGTTCTCCGGTGAACACGAATGTTTTTCCCGCCAGCTTGGCTCCCGCGGCCTTGCGTTCGGAGCGCTGGAAATTGAGGCCTGCCGCTTTGAGGCGGGCGATGAGCTTCTTGGTCCCGGGGGCATGGAAAAAATCGCATAGGGAGGCCGCCACGATCGGGCCCACATCGGGGACGCGGGTCAGCGCGGCGAGCTCGGCCGACGCCAAGCCCTCCAGATCGTAGAGCTGAGCCAGGGTCTCCGCCGTCTTCTCGCCCACCTGCCGGATGCCGAGACCGAAGATCAGCCGTTCCAGGGGCTTCTGGCGCGACTCTTGGATCTGCGCCAGCAGGTTTTCGGCCCTCTTGTCCGCGAATAGCTCCAGCTTGAGCAGGTCCTCCTTGCGCAACTCGTAGAGCCCCGCCACATCGCGGATCCGCCCCGATTCCACGAGCTGGTCCACCGCCGCTTCGCCCAGTCCTTGCATGTCCAACGCCGGGCGCGAGGCAAAATGCAGCAATAGCCTCTTGAGTTGGGCCGGGCAGGAGGGACTGACGCAGCGGTAGGCTACGGCATCCTCCACCTTGACCACGGCGCTGCCGCAGGCCGGGCAGTTTCGGGGCGGCGCCACGTCCCGCTCATGGCCTTGGCGCAGCTCCGCCGCCGCCTTCACCACCTTCGGGATCACCTCGCCCGCGCGTTCGATGAGCACATGGTCGCCCACTTTGAGCCCGAGGCGCGCGATCTCCGCGAAGTTGTGCAAGGTCACGGAGCTGATGGTGACTCCGGCGCAGAACACCGGCTTTACTTTGGCCACGGGAGTGATGACGCCGGTGCGGCCGACCGAGAATTCCACCCGTTCGACCACGGTCGAGGCCTGTTGGGCCGGATACTTGAAGGCCACGGCCCAGCGCGGGCTTTTGGCCGTGAATCCCAAGCGGCTCTGCTGGGAGTAGGCGTCCACCTTCACCACGATGCCGTCTACGGCATAGGCCAGCCGGGGCAGGCGCTGTTCCTTGAACTCGCGGTAGAAGCGGACGACCTCGTCCAGGCTCCGCGCCGCGGCGTGCTCCACGGCCTGCAATCCCAGGGCCGCGCACGCGGCCAGGAATTGGGATTCGCTGGCCACGGCCGCGTCCCCGGTCCAGACCCCAAAGGAATGGGCGAGGAAGCGCAGCCGGCGCTGGGCGGTGACCGCAGGGTCCTTCTGCCGCAGGGACCCTGCGGCGCAGTTGCGCGGGTTGACGAAAGGCTCGCGGCCGGCGGCCGCCTCGTCCGCGTTGACCTTCGCGAAATCGGCGAAGGAGATGTAGATCTCGCCCCGGATCTCCAGGCGCTCAGGGACCGGTCCGGTCAGGCGCAGCGGGATGGAGCGGATCGTCCGGGCGTTGCCGGTCACATCCTCGCCGGTCTCGCCGTCGCCGCGCGTGGCCGCCCGCGCCAGCATCCCGCGCTCGTAGGTCAGGGCGCAGGAGAGCCCGTCGATCTTGGGCTCGATGATGAAGAGCGGCGGCTCTCCCGGGGGCAGATTCTTGAGGAGCCGGGCGTGCCATTCGCGCAGTTCGTCCTCGCCGTAGACATTGTCCAGGGACAGCATGGCCGCGGCATGGCGCACGCTGGAGAAATCCGCGGCCGCGGATCCGCCCACCCGCTGAGTGGGGGAGTCCGGCGTGACCGCCTCGGGGTGCCGAGCCTCCAGGTCCTTGAGCCGGCGCAGGAGCCGGTCGTACTCCGTATCGGAGATGACCGGGGCGTCCTCGACGTAGTACCGCCGGTCGTGCTCGCGGAGTTCCCGGCGTAGGCGCTCGATCTCAGATTGGACTTGGGGGGGGGCCATCGCGCAGGTTCTTGAGCTTGTCGAGGATGCCGTTGACGAACTTGGTCGAGTCCTCGCCGGAATATTTGCGGGCGATCTCGATGGCCTCGTCGATGACCACGCTGACCGGGGTCTCGCGCTCGAAGGCCAGCTCGTAGGCGGCCAGGCGCAGGAGGCAGCGGTCTATCGCGGCCATGCGCTTGAGCGGCCAGTTCCGGGCGGTGGCCGCGATGTGGCCGTCGATCTCCGGGAGCCGTTGCAGGGCGCCTTCCAGCAGTGTGCGGGCAAACTCCAGTGTTGCCTCGTCCGGGGGATCGGCCCGCCGGTTGACGATGGCGAATGCCTCCCCGGAGGGATTATTGGCGACGTCCACCAAGTAGAGCGCCTGCAGCGCGAATTCTCGGGCCTGCCTTCGTCTACCCACGGAGGGACTCCTCGGTCACGGGATGAAAGAGCGCGCGGTTATTATAACAATTCTGCCGCCCGCCGCCGCGCCGCCTGGGCCTCCCCGGGCCTTCCCTCTTTGTCATAGACCTCGGCTAGGCCGTTGAGCGCGTCAGCCATGTCGCGGGCATCTGTCTGGAGGCCGCGCGTCTCGATGGCCTGTAGATACAGTCCCCTTGCCTCCGCGAGCTGTCCCCTCGTCAGATACGCCTTAGCCAGGCCCGCCAGCGCTCGACCCAGCTGCTGGTGGTTCGACACCGCGTCGCGCGCCGCGACTATCCGGTGCCACAGGGCCTCGGCTTCGGCGGCGTCGTCCAGCGTTCGGAACAGGTTCGCGAGTGTGCCGACCAGTCCGACATTGCCGCTGCTGACCTTTGCGTCCCGGAGCGCGTCCCGTATCCGCCGCGCCAGGGCCAGAGCCTCAGGCTTGCGCCCCTGACCCGCGTAGGCCTCGTCGACCCACAAAGCAATATTAATCCATCCTTGGCGGTTGCAGTTGGCCTCGGACTCGCACAATACCAGTGCTTGTGAACAGCAGCTCTTCGCCTCGGCCATTCGGCCTTGCGCGGCGAAGAGTCTGCCCATATGCGCCAGGTAGACTGCTCTCCAAAACAGCGACACCCCGGGCTCCGCTAGGCCTTGGCGCAGGGCCGTTTCGGCTTCAGGGTATTTCCTCTGAAGGAGGCGCGCGTCCGCCAAACAGTCCCAGGTGTCCGCTATGTCTTCCGGGTCGTGCCGGGGCTGCGCCTCCAGCAACTGGATCGCGCGCAGGAAATAGCCCTCCGCTTCCGCGTAATAGCCCTTGTGGGCCCAATAGCTTCCCATGTGATGGTAGCCCAGCGGGCTGGATGTGTCCACCGCGATGAGGCTCTCGAACTCCTGCCGGGCCGCGTCGAACTCGCCCGTGTAGAAGTGCGCGTAGCCCTGCTCGATGTAGGCTTGGGATTCTTTGGGGTTGATCTTCTTGGCCCGGCCGAAGACCTCCTTGGCTCGGTCCAGCCGGCCCATGCGCACATAGCACCGCGCCAGTATGACGGTCAACCCGTAATCCCGCAGCCCCTGCTGGAGCGCTCTTTCGATCACCGCGGCGGCCTGCTCGTATTGTTCTGACGCGTTGTAAGCCCGGCCCAACTCGCTCTCGATATCGAAGTCGTCCTTCTTGAGCGCCAGGGCCCGCTCCAAGACCGGGACCGCTTCAGC
>CAIRTQ010000114.1 GCA_903881545.1 uncultured Elusimicrobia bacterium | reverse complement strand
AGCATCCTCTATGGATGTTCTGGTCAAAGCTCTCCGTCGAGAAATTGGACAGGAAGGGGAAGGCAGTGTACAATAACAGGGTCTCGCCTCAAGGGCTTTCAACTATGAGCGGGACAACCTCGGTTGAAATAATCCATAAGATAATAAAAATTATTGACTTATAGAAAAATAATAGATATTTTTAACAGTCAACGCTTTAATTATGCGGATTTTGCGGACTAAGCTGATGCGCTTCGGTGGCGCCTTGTCTTGTGCGGGATCGGCCTCACAGGCTCTGCTGGCTGCTTCGGTTTCTGTCGCAATTGTCGTCCTCAGTGCTTCTGTGGATGTGTGGGCAGAACCTGCGGAATCAGTCTGGCCGGAGATGTCGGCGGCCGCACGTCAGATCGGCGGCGGCGAGAAGGATGTCGCGGTTATTGTCGCAATTGAGAAATATGCTTTTGTTCCGTCGATTCCGGGTGCCCGGCGCAATGCCAAGGCTTGGTATGACTACTTTGCCAAAACTCGGAAGGCGCGCATTGAGAATCTGACTTTTGTTGCCGATGCTGATGCCGCGTTGGAGGGAATTCGCGATGCGGCCACGAAAGCAGCACGCGATGTGCGCGAGGGGGGGTGTTTGTGGTTTGTATTCATCGGCCACGGTGCGCCATCAAAGGATGGGAAGGATGGGGCACTCATCGGGGTCGACGCCCAACAACGAGCCAACAGCATCTATGCGCGCAGCCTGCCGCTGAAGGAGTTGCTGGCCATACTTCAGAATAGCAAGGCTGCCGGCATCAGGGTTATTATCGATGCCTGTTTTTCGGGACGCACTAGGACAGGCGATGCTATTGTGCCGTCGCTACAGCCACTCGTGGTGACGCAAGCCGGCCCGCGGGACGATCCCAGAACGGTCCTGCTGACCGCTGCCCGGAGCGACCAATATGCGGGCCCCTTGCCTGGCGCGGTGCGGCCAGCCTATTCATATTTATTGCTCGGAGCCCTGCGCGGCTGGGCTGACACTGGTGGAGAGGGACGGCTCACCGCGGAGAACGTCCATCGCTATGCGGCGGGTGCGCTGCAGGCGCTACTTTCCGATCGGAATCAGACACCCACGTTGCTTGGCGACGGCTCAATCGTCATGGCGGCCTCCCCGCGGGAGGCTGGTCCCGATCTCTCTGCGATCGCCAAACGCATCGCCGACCTCGGGTCTCCGGAGGACGGCGGCCCAGGGTCCGGCGACTCTGCACCCAAGAGGCCTCAGCGCATAATCCTTTTCTTAGATAGGGGCGCTTCTGGCATCAGCAGAGCGGACTATGTTGCCGCCAAATCTATGGCCGAAGCAATGCAGGCCAGAGGGGTCAATGTCATTGCTTCGTCGGCCCTGGGTCAAGCCATAGCCGCCAAGCTCGGACAGCGGCTGTCACAGGACGGAAGACTTGGGGCCATGCGAGGCGAGTTGAGCCGGTCGGGGGATTATCTGGTATGGGGCTCCTTCGAAACTTCTCCCGGTGCTTCCGGAGTTGAGGGCATGCAGTCATGTCTCGCCGCAGGCACTTTCCATATTGAAGCCCTCAAGGGCCGACAGAGGTACGAGCCCCTCAATTTGGAGCAGGTGAAGGGGTTCGGTTTAACGCAAGAAGGGGCATGCAGAAAAGCTGTTGCGAATATGGGTCGGGAGATTGGGTCTGGTTGCGCGGGCATGTTGGGACTGCATCAGGAGTAGCGGGGCTATTCCAAGGAGAATGAGATGAAAAAAATATCGTGCCGATTGGGGTGGGCCGGCTTCCTATCGATGATTATCGCGCTGATGTCGGCATGCGCGGCTATGTTCGAATACGGGAAGTTAGAGCGTTCCGCTCGAGCCGCCTATCAATCGGGCGATTATGACCAGGCATTTTATTCCTGCGCCCAGTCCCTTCAGCTAAAGCCGGAGTATGCCAAGGCCCAAGATTTGATTCAGGATGCTTTTAAGAAGGCCGTGGAAACGCATCAAGATAAGATTAAAGAACTTGAAAACGGTAACGAAAAGCTGAAATGGGATGCAGTGGTCACGGAATACGAGGCGTTGGGGAACATCAATAAGGTGGTAAAGACCTTGCCAACGTTGCGGCGCGAGGAGACAGGGCAAGAGATAAAATTCGATACCCATGACTATTCGCAGGAGCTGTCTGATGCCAAATTGAAAGCCGCTGAGGTGCATTACCAAGCGGGTGTGCGCCTTTCAAAAAAGGCGACGGATGTGGATACGCAAAAGCTGGCGGCCAAGGAATTCAAGGCGGCGAGCCACTTCGTGCCGAGCTACAAGGACAGCGATCAGCTCTATGAGCAGGCCCATAACCAGGGCATCAAGCGGATCGCGGTGATTCCTTTTGTGGATAAGAGCAACAAGGGGGGCCAGTACGGGGGCATTAGTGACATGATCGTGGATAACATAGTGGCGCAGGTGACTCAGGACCCCGAGGCAAGTGAGTTCCTGGCAATAGTCTCCAGGGAGCAGTTGGAGCAGGTCCTCCGGGAACAGAAGCTCGGTATGGGCGATATCATTGATGAGCAAACCGCCATTCAGGCTGGGAAGGTCTTGGGGGTTCATGAGATAGTCACCGGAAAAATCACCACTATCTCCGTCAACCCAGGCCGGCAAACGGACCGGAGAGAGACTAAAACTGCCCAAGTCTGTCTGGTGGATGGTGATAAGGGTTGCCTGCAATGGGGCAATGTGTCCGCGACGGTCTTTATCCACACGCTTGAGGCGAACGCCACAATCAACGGCTCCTATAATATCATCGATGTGAAGACCGCGAGGCAGAAGGTAAATCAGGCCTTGAATGGCGCGTATCGTTTCAGCAATCAGTGGGGAGAATACCAGGGGGATCAAAGGGCTGTGCAGGGGTTAGCGCTTGGCCCCCAGCAATCGCCGCCCGTCGAACAGGACATGGTTAACTCCGCTGCAACTAACTTGGCTAATCAGCTGGCGAGGTCTTTCAAGGCCTACGTCCGCTAAACAAGCCGTAATTGGGAACGATAGCGCGGCTTTGTGAATGCATAGCCATTCGCGAGGCCGTGCAATCCATGATGTTTGGTATGGCGGCGCCGTTTTCCGGGCCCCTGGTCGCAGCCGCATTGGATACGGCAACCGCCTGATGAAGGGATGGAATCAGGACGGCCCCATTTGATAGGGAAACGCTCCAATAAAATGGGTTTGACAGGGCGTGTCCTCCGCGGCGTCTTCAAGGCCTTTTCTTAGAATACGTTGCACTTGGGTGGACAGATTGCGTCGAAACTCGGCGGCGTCTTGGGGCTTTCCAAAGTATAGAACGTGCTAAGAGAAGTCCCCGCATACCGCAAGCGCGTTCGTTTTGATGCTGAGGTCGAATGATATCTGACTACCGCTCTAGCTGTCTCCAAGTGCGGCTTGCAGCGCTGGCGGTCCTGGCTCTGGTGTGCTGTGCCGCGGTATCGGCGGAGGCCGCCGTTTCTTTCGGCCCGATTGCGCCGATCAAGAACAAGGTCCAGCAACTCAAGAACAAGATTGACGACAACCGGGGCGTTAGTTATACCTTGTCGCCCTCCTCTCGCCTGCTTTCGGCGGGCGCGGCGGCCCTTTTTATCAGCTCCAGCGCCAATGCCGCGGGCGTCACCTTTGTTTTCAGCAATCAAGCCGCCGAGATAGCCCTGTTGCAGCCCGGCAATATCATGATCAGCAACCAAGGCGCCGGGTTCTTGCGCAAGGTGGTTTCGGTGACGCCATCCGGGAGCAATTTCATCGTCGAGACCGCATCCGCCACTCTTGAGGATGCATTCCAGAAATTGGACCTTACCTTTTCGCACCAACTCAGTCCCCAGAATGTGATCGCTTCCCGGACCCGCCAGCGCAAAGGGGTGGCCATGCGGCCGTCCGCCGTGACGGGGGAATGGGATGTCGTGATCGCAAGCGCGATCCTTTATGACCGCGACGGCAATCCCCACACCACCAACGACCAGATCATCGGGGTCGGAGATATAAAGTTCAGCATGACTTTAGATGGCTTGGTAAGAATCCCCTGGATGCATCTGACGGAGTTCAAGCTGTCGAACACAGTTACTGAAACCACGACGCTCAAGGTGAAATGGGCGGCGGATTTCGGGCTGAGCCTGCCCGATGATTTGGCGTCCGTGGAATTGGCGAGCTATACGCTGGCCCCTTTCACGGTGGGCCCCGTGGTGTTCTTCCCTGTGATTTCCGTGGTGGTAGGAGCCAAGGGTCATATCGGCGTCAGTTGTAGCGCCGAATCTGGCATTACGTCGCAGATGAGCTACACCGGCGGGATATGGCTGCAAGACGGCGTCTGGTCCCCAATTGCGGATTTCACCAGCAGCTTCAATTACAATCCCCCAAGCTTTTCCTATGACGCGTCCGCCGATATCAAGGGTTCCGCTGGGCCCCAGCTCAACATCAAGATATACGATGTCGCGGGGCCGTATGTGAATGTCAGCGGATACGTGGAGGACCAGGCTCAGGCCGTGCTGTCGCCTCTTTCGCTCAATTGGTCTGTTATAGGGGGATTGGAAGGAAGCTTTCCTCTTCCGAAAAAAGGCCTATTCGTGTGACCTTGATCCAATCGGAGGTCCGACGAGCTTCCGCAAGGCTGTTCCAATGCTGCGGCCAGACAGGGCAGGTTAGGAGTGGTCGAGTTTCGGGCTGTTGAGACTTTTTGCCGGCCGTGGCTGCATTGGCCCACGCAAGGACCTTTTGAAGATTGTCGGTGGGATTTCGGGTCTGATTTAGATCATCGATCACCAAGAGCAGTCTGCTATTGAAACCCGCAGCCAACTTCAACGCGTTTGCACTAACATCTGGTCCCAAACCTGGGTGCAGAGAGTCCAACACCGCACGAATCGCGTCATTGAGAGAGAGCCCGCTTTCCACGACTTCCGAGGGAATCCAGAGACCGAAGCCGCCCGAATCAAGATGTGAGCTGAGCATCTTGTAAGCAGTCACCGATTTTCCAGACCCCGACTCACCGATGAGGACATTGGTTGTTATGCCACGGTCATTCGTCAGCTCTACCCCGATTCGATCGACATCTCTGGAGACCCAGTTCCCCGAGCTATCAAAGAGTTTCGCGCAGTACATCGAAGAGCTCTCTCTACAAATGTATCGAAGCAATTCCGCGGAAAGAAGTTGGGCTGTTATGCCAAGAAAATTCCGTCTGAGCCATTGGCCATTTGGTGTGTTGTCCAGCTCATGAACGAATCTGCTCTGCTCCCAAATGTCACACGTTATTTTTAATTGCTGCGCTTTATCGTACACCGCATCCATGAGCGGCTGATCTATGCATTTGTTGGTGCCCAGGACGACGGTAAACTTGGCTCCAGGGAACTTCTTTCGACATTCTTCAGCCTTGGCACCCGCCTTAATTAGATCGCCATTTTCTGTCCGTGAGCGTGTCCCCGAGGGTTTCGTCGCATTCCTGTCATGAAGCCACTTTCGCTCCAACTGGTTAGGCTCAGTGGTCGTGCATTGAAAAATAACAAAATGCGGGGGGACGCTGTCCGGCACCAGCACAAAGCCATCAACTGGGCTCTTGATTGTTTCACCGGATGAATTCACGCCCAGATGAACTACTGCACGATATTCGCGGCTCTGTTCCCTAAGAATGGCGGTAGCGAGAAGTTCAAATTGTCCCCTATCAGTAATCGCTTCAAGGGCTTTGGCCGTGCTCATTAGAATGTTACGCGCTTTAGCTGGGCCTGAATATCCTCAAAGAAATTCCGACAGAGTGGGCCCAGGCGACTCGCCCGCCCTTTCCCTCGTCTGGAAGGCACTTTCGGGTTGCCGACTTATCCAGGCTACGTCCCTGCCTCAGCACTGTTCAGCTTCAACATATTCGGGAGCTTTTCCGCAGGAAGAAATTCAAACGTGCGTCCAGCCTTGGAAACCGTCAGGAGCTTCTTGTCCACAAGACCAAACAAGTCATTTCTCGCTGTTTGATAAGAAACCATATGTGTTTGCTGGTGGCCGTAGATAGTGTAGATTTGGCCAGGCTTCTTCAGGGCATCGAGCAGCAGCTCCCGCTGTCTGCTATTTAGTTCCCGGACGCCGCGCAACAGCGCGGTCGATCGTCGGATCTCGGCCTGTTTGTGGGCGATGTATTTTTGGACCTCGTTGATGGCCAGATGTATGGCTTGGAGGTTGAACATGATGAAGTAAGTAGCATCCTTATCGCCCCGCTCGGAATAAAGGAATGCTCTGTAGTACTGCCCGGCCGCGCGCAGCACCATCCGGGAAAGCGAGACGTACTCGAAAAGCCAGTAACCTTTTCTTAGTAGGTACCAGTAGAAGACCGCGCGCGCCACCCGACCGTTTCCGTCCACGTAGGGGTGGTCATATGCGAGCCAAAAGTGGAGAAGGATCGCCTTGATGACGGGATGGATGAAGGGTTCTGATTGCTCGTCATTAGCAAAAGCCAAGAACCGCGCAAGTCGCTCCGGCAACTCCGAGCCTTTCGGCGGTTTGTGGAGTATGTGCGGATCAGCGCCGTCATCGATGACATGGACGTCGTCGTCCTCCGGGCTCCGTCGGAGCCTGCCTGCCGCGTCTGGCTCATCAATGGCCTCTTCCGCCAATATGGCGTGGAGTTCGTTCAGTATCTCCAAAGTGATGGGCGATTCCTTGAGCACGCGCAACCGCTCGATGGCACGATAATTGTTGAGGATCATCCTTTCGGATTTGTCCGCAGGCGGGCGCTTGGTGCGCAGCATCTCTTTTGCCACACGGCGCGTGGTCGCCGCGCCCTCTATCTGGCTCGACGCGATGGCCTCTTCCATCAGCGAGCTGACTATGTAGCGGTCTCGTTCCTGGGAAGAGGGTAGGTTTTCGTCCAAGAGCAGTTGGCCCGGCGCGTTTCGGTCAATCTGATAGAGCCACGCCTGAGCCTGATTTGGAAGCCAATATGAAAAAGACTTCCCGGATGTATCCACGAGCGGGATCTGTTTGCGCTCCGCCAGCGCAGACCATTCGCGGAGAGTCCAAAGCAATTCTGGGGTGATGCCTTCAGGCATCGGCCAGTACTTGAGCTTATCCCAATACGGATACTGACTAATGCTCTTGCGCAGGAGTGCCTGAACATCCGACCTCGCAATGGCGTTAAAATACTTAGGTGGATCTTTTTCAAATACAGACGTGAAATTTGGCGGTTCTTCTGGAACTTTCATAATCTTATCCTAACATATCCTAATCTATTACAAATTAGGATAGCAGATAGTGCCTTAATTGTCAATATCCTAATCTAATTAAATTTAGGATAGATTAGGATGTAAAATAAAATGTCCCGCTTTAATATGATTTTATATTCAACCTGCAACAATCGTAGCGGCTGGCATCATCGCCCAGCGGCTGTCCAGGATCTCGATGGCCACCTTCTTGTGGTGCGGGGACAGGTGCGCGTAGCGCAGGGTCATTTCGAAGGTCTGGTGCCCGAGAAGCTCCTGGATGGTCTTAAGATCCACTCCGGCCATGGCCAGGTGCGAGGCGAAGGTGTGGCGAAGGGTGTGGAAATTCACGTCCTCGAGTCCAGCCTTCTTGACCACGGCCTCGTAGAGCTTGCGCAGGTTCGAGCTGTCAAAGACCAGTTCGCCGGTCTTGGGGAGCGTCCTGAAAAGATCCCGCAGGGTCGAGTCCATGGGGAGTTCCCGCGGCTTGCCGCTCTTGGTATTGAGCACGTAAATGACCCCGGTATCCAGGTCGACGTTCTTCCATGCCAGGGACTTGAGCTCCCCCCGCCGCATGCCATTCGACGTTCCTCCGGCCGATGATTTCCACGCGGCTTAGGCACGGCTCTGCCTCGATGCAGGCCGCCTGAGCTTCCGACCCCGATTCCGGCGTGTACTCCTATCGAATTTTGATGGTATGATGGCAGGCTAGGCTCCCTGGGGGCCTGAACGTCAAATACATATCCTCGAAGATTTATGACAGCGCCTGGACGTATGCCGGGGACTTCGGCTCACTTCGCCGCTTCAGGGCGACTTGAGTCCTCTCGAATTAACTTGATATTCCGCTGGATAGAGAGAAGCACAAGGAACAAGGCGACCAAGGCGATGGCAACCACGCCGCCGGCAATACCGAACCAGCCGAAAGTAAATGATTTCTCTTTTTCAGCCTTCTTGACGGCAAAGTCCGCTTGTGCTTTCGCCAAATCATTTTGGTAGGCAGAATCCATCCGAGCTATTTGCCGGCTCCGCTCATGGTTTCCTTTTTGATAAAGGCGGTAGTATTCCAACAAAGCCTTGTTCTGGTCCGCGGGCGCAAAGCCGCTGATCATGTCCAAGGAAAGGTTCGACACTTCAACCATCCCGTCTAGATTGTCCCTGAAGTGTCTGGCGTAGGTTCTTATCAGTGTCGCGAAAATCTGCTTGCGGATGCCGGCGTCAAACCTTAGAAGGAATTTGTCGGCATACTCGATCAATGGCGCGCCATTTTTGGGATTATTGGCGATAAAGCGCGCCACCGGAATTAGGTCCGCGGCATTGCTCGAGCCGAGCACAGAGACCGTCTGCTTCAGGAGCGAAATGTTCTGCGCCGCGGTTTCAGCGTTTTCTTTGCTGACAGCCGCAGCGGCCATGAAGGCCGTGCCCCTCTGTCCGACTGGATAGGAACTCAGCAGGACAACAAAGGACTGCACGATCTTCGTCTTTGACGCAAAGTCGGAGGCGGAAGCCGCGGCGTAGATGGCCGCCAGGTTGTCTTGTATCCCGACAGCATCCACGACCCATTGTTTCTGCATCCATGACTGCACCCAATGCCCTCTTGTCGTCCAAAGGAATTTTGAGCGGGGCAACAAGGCTCTCAAGGTGGCCAGCGCGGATTTGTATTCGGCGCTTTCCTTGTCGGCATCTCCCTGTTGCGATGTGCTTGGCTCCTGGGACGGCACTTCTTCATTTGCGGCAGTGGCGGATGCGACGGTTGCTGGCGGGGGCGCCATCTGCCGTTTCAATTCGTCAGCGGAGACTTTCACCGCAGGAGGATAATTAGGCTTCTTAACGTCCCGCATGGATGAGGGAACGACTCCCCAGATCAGCAGCAATACCCCGATCAGCGCCGCGACGCCGGACAATATCAGTAATAGATGCCAAAACGCACGGGAGATTTTGAAGTAAACCGTTTCTTCATATTTTTCAAGGAAAACATTATTTGATTTCATGACTATCTCCTGTCCTCGCAGCCCCGCCTAGTAAAAATAGCGCCGCGCTTTGTCAAACATCATTGCATTGATGGTTTAACATTACCATTATAAATCGATTATATCCCCTATTGGCCGGGAAAGCAATGTGATTTGAGACGCCAGCCAAGGTGCCTTTCGCCCGCGATCGACTGCGCCGGGAGTCCCCGCAGCTTAGGCATGGCTCTGCCTTGATGCGGGCCGCCTGAGCCTCCGGCTCAGATTCCGGCGCGCGTTCCTATCGAGTTTTGGTACGATAGCGGGGCCCTGCTGGCCGCACGGGCCGCCGCCCTAAGGAGGTTTTCCAGATGACCCATCCCGGCGCTTGGCGCCGCCGCCTGCGCGGCGCGATGCTGGCCCTGCTGTCCTGCGCTGGCTGCGCGCCCAAGACCGTCACCGTCCACCCCGCCCATATCCTGATGTTCGACAAGTCCGGCATGCCGCTGGATCCGGCCGAGGGCCGGGCGGATGAGGAAACCATCCAGGCCGGGCCGTCTTCCTTCAAGCGCCCGTTCGCGTCGCCCGAGCAGTACGTCCTGCGCCTGGAGCGGATACTCGACCAGGCCGAGAAGAAGGGGCGCCTCTTCATCTTCGCGCACGGCGGCATGGCGGACCCGGGCCGGTCGGCCCAGCTCCTGCACCGGTTCATGAGCGCGGGGCTGGAGAAAGACGCTTATCTCCTGGGCATCAATTGGGACACCGGCCTGTTCTCCAGCTACATGGACCATCTCTTCCTCATCCGCAGCGGCAAGCGCTCCCCCATCATCGGCCCGCTCACTTCCCCGCTGGTGCTGGCGAAGGACCTGCTGGTGGGCCTGGGGCGCGCGCCGGTCGCCTGGTACGAGGAGCTCATCAGCTTCTGGAACGGCAACGCCGGGGTCAATGGGAACTTGGGCGACAAGACTCTGCGCTACATCGTCGAGCTCGAGGACAGCTACGCCAGATGCCCGGCCCCGGCCGCCGCCGGCTGCACCTCCATCCCGTTCTATGCGGGCCGGGACCGGCTGACCAAGACGCAGGAGGCCGGGCGCATAACGAAAGGCGTCCTGTCCGCGCCCTTCGTCATGGCCTCCTTGGGCCTGCTCAACGAGACGGGCCAGGAAGGCTGGCGGAGCATGCTGCGGCGGGAGGAGCTGTTGTTCGACAGCGAGGACGCGGCCCCGGCCGGGAGTTCCGAGGGCGGGCTGGCCCCCCAGCGGTTCACCGAGTACAAGTCCGCCTTCCGCGGCGCCCCGGCCGCGCCGGCGCGGGCCCTCGATGCCGCGACTAAGGCCCTGCAAGAAGGCGGCATGAGCGTCGCCCTGTCCCAGGAGCGGCCGCTGGCGGCCTTCTTCGTCCTGCTGCAGGACCGTCAGGCCAAGGCCCGCAAGAGCGGACGCAAGCCCCTGGCCGTGGTCCTGGCCGGGCATTCCATGGGCTGCATCGTGGTAGACGATATCCTCCTGCGCTATCCCGACTTGGAGGTGGACAAGGTGTTCTATCTCGGATCCGCGGACACCCTCCTGAATTACCGCATCGCGGCCTGGCCCTATATGCGCCGCGAGCTGGAGCGCCGGAAGCGCTATTACGGGAGTGTCGGAGATTTCGCGGGCGTCTACCACATCGTCCTCAACGACCTGCAGGAGGCGAGGGAGACCAACTGGGAGATCCCCTTCACGCCCTTCTATCTGTCGCCGTCGGGCAGCCTGCTGGTGTACATCGACAACGTCTTCGGCCAGCCCAACTCCCGGCTGGACCGCGTCGCGGGCCGGATGAGCAACCTGGCCCCGATCCTGCGCCAGACCCCGGTCGATATCGCGCCCTACGTGCACGTGCGCTCTTTCGACGCGCTCGCGGACCAGGCCAGCAAGGCCGAGCCCGAGACGCACAGGAACCTGCGCTCCTTCAAGTTCTGGGAGCCGAGCTGCTACGACCCGGCGTCCAAGGACCACGCCTGCGCGCCGCTCCAGTAAAGTAGAATAGGAATACCCATGCTCAGAGTCACCCCGAAAGGCCCCGACCTCTGGGACAGCCTCCTGCCCGAGGCCTCCCGCGCCCTGCCCGAGGACCTCGCCCACGTCGACGCCCTCCTGCAAGACTCCCGTTTCCTCGAGCCCTTCGTCCGCCGCTTCGACGAGCGCGCCGGCCGCCCCGGCCTGCCCGTCGCCACGTACCTGCGGCTCATGTACCTCAGGTTCAAGAACCATCTTTCGTACGAGGCCCTTGCCGACGCCGTGCGCGGCGACGTCCAGTGGCGGACCTTCTGCGGCATCGGCTGTCAGGACCGCGTGCCGGACCCCAGCACCCTGGCCCGGCTCACCTCCAAGTACGGCGAGGAGAGCCTCACCGAGCTCTGCCGCCTGGTGAGCGAGGACATCGAGCAGTGGCGGGTCCAGCGGCGCCCGCGCGGCGAGGCGGACGCCCGGACGGCGCGGCGGTCCGGCCGGGCTTGGGGGAAGCTTGCCGGCATAGGCCCGGCCTTGGTCCGCTGGGTGACGAGCCTTTGGCAGGGAGCGGCCGCCCGGATCCGGGAGCTCCGGACCCACCGCCAGGTCCAGCTCCCTTTGGACTTGAAGAGCCCCGAGGTCACGTCCACGGCAGTCGACGTTCCTCCGGCCGATGATTTCGCGGCTTAGGCACGGCTCTGCCTCGATGCTGGCCGCCTGACCTTCCGGCTCCGATCCCGGCGTGTACTCCTACAATTAGAACCCGGCCGCCCAGACTATTGAATTTTGGGGGCGGCGGCGGAATACGCGTAGTAGAGCGGGAGGAAGCTCAACTTCTGCGCCGGAAGTTCGGCATAGGGCCGCGACGAGAAGACGTACCCTCCGGCCATCGCAGGATAGGCGGCCAGGAGCATGTGCAAGCTGCGCAGGCGCCCGGCCGCGCCGCTTTTCACCTCGATGCCGCAGATTCTCCCTTCAACCGCGGCCAGGAAGTCCACCTCGGCATTGCTCCCGCGGGCTTCGCGCGACCAATAGTACGGATCCGAACCCTGCGCGGCCCGCAGTTCCTGGCCCACGAACTGCTCGGCGGCGGCGCCTCGGCGGACTTCCAGGAGGTCCCCGCGCCGCACCTCATGTTCGACGCCCCCTCCGCAAAGATGCCGCCAAAGCCCGATATCAAGGAGCAGGGCCTTGAAGCGGCGCGTGGCGGCGGAGGCTCCCAGGGGCAGGCTGGAAGGATCGGCCGCAAGGACCTTCGTCAGCAGCCGAGCCCGGCGCAGCAGATCGAACGCGCGGTGGTTGGTCGTGTGGGCGTGGCCCTCCGCCAGCCGCGTGTAGAGGACCTGGCCGCCGAGGTTGCGCGCCGCCCCCTCCAGCACCGCCTCCAGGCAATCCGCGTCCACCCGAGGCGCGTACTTGAGGAAGTCCTGGCGAAAACCCTTGGCTAGCTCGGCCTGCACCTCGAAAGCTTGGCGGATCGAGCCTGTTTCCGTGAAGGCCCGCACGCTCGCCGGCATTCCCCCGACCAGGAAGTAGCTTCTCAAGTCCTCCATGAGCAGCTCGTGCACGGACTCGGCAAGCGCTTTGGGGACCGAGAGTATCTCGGCCGCGGCGCGATCCTTGCCCAAGGCCTGGAGATACTCGGCGAAGGTCATGGGGTGCATCTCCAGAAATTGGACCCGGCCGACCGGAAAGGGGATCTCGGAGAGCGCGAATTCCAGCAGAGAGCCCGCGGCGATGACGTGCAACTGCGGGCATTCCTCAAAAAAATACCGCAGCGCCATGATCGCCCGGGGGCAGCTCTGGACCTCATCAAGGAACAAGAGCGTTTCGCCCGGCACTATCCGGCACTCAAGCGCAAGCTCCAATTGCGAGAGCAGTTTTGCGGCGCCCAAGTTCCCTGAGAACAGGGCATGCAGGTCCCTGCGCTTTTCAAGGTCGAGGTTGACGCAGTTCTTGAAGGCGGTCTTGCCAAACTCAACAACCGAATGAGTCTTGCCCACTTGTCGAGCGCCGCGAACAATGAGAGGCTTGCGGAGCGGCGATTCCTTCCATTGTTTTAAATTGGATTCAATTAACCTTTTCATTGTGGCGCTCAAATAACAAGGGTATTAATCCATTAATCCGCACACAAATCAAGGTATATATGTTGGCATGGCATCCGTGTAAATTACATATCTACAATATCACGCGAGAATTTCCGTAGTAACTGGGGCATCTGGGACGAGGCGCCGCAGGAAATCTTCGCAGGGCAGGCAGGGGACGCCATCCAAGAGCAAGCGGTCCCGGCCGCAGTAGAGGAGGCAGGCGCGGGCCTGGGGGTAGTCTTCGAGAAAGGCCTTCAACGAGCGCACGTCCTTTGAGGAAACGCGCCGGGAGGATTTCACCTCTATTGCCAGGAACGT
>CAIRTQ010000113.1 GCA_903881545.1 uncultured Elusimicrobia bacterium | reverse complement strand
TGGGAATACAATCCGCCGGCGCCGCTGTCCGTCCCGTTTGCGAATATGGACTTACGCAGAATCCGCAAGCAATGGTATCAGGGCAGACTCTTTGGCACTAACTGACAACGACGCCAGCCACCCCAACGTTCCGTCCTCCCGCATGCCATCTCATCCGCACGCCGACTCATATTCCTTGGCGCAACCCAAAGCCTGCGCCACGATGTCCCCCACTTCGCAAAGGCTATTTCCCGGCCCCGCCTTGATGCCCCCCAAGTCCGCCCCGCAGCCCATCCGCTCCACGATCAAGGGCAGCTCTTCCTTATTATGATAGCCATAGTCGGCCCGGTGCTGCATCCCATGGTCCGCCGTAATGACGAGCAGATCTCCTTTCCGCATCCTCTCTTCGAACAGCGGCAGGGCCAGATCCACCCCCTCCAGGCCCCGCAGTCCGCCCGGCACATCCCTCGTGTGCCCATACAAGCTGTCTCCATCCACCAGATTCGAGAACACGAAGGTCCCCGCCGGCCGGTAGACCTCCGCGGCCGCGGCCAGGGCATTCACCGTCCCTTGGATATTGTAGGGGTTCGTGTCCTTCTTCTTCTCATGCATGAAGCGCAGGCGCAGGGCCGGATCCAGGAAGCTCGGACGAGTCAGCTTGATCTTCTCGTTATAGGTCGTATTCACCAAGTCACTGGTCTTGCCCACGGCCACCGTCCACACGTCCCGGGCGTTGAGCACGTCCACCAAGGTCGGCCCCGGCATCGGCAAGACCGTGTCGTGCCGGTTGGCCGTGCGGACGATCTCGCCGTCAGGAGCGCGCACATAGGCCCGCGCGATGACGCGCGTGATCGGCAGGCCCATCTCCCGGGCCAGCTCGAAAGCCATGTCCGCCATGGCGTGCTGCTGCTTGACCGGGATCACTGCCTCGTTCATCGCGATCTGCACCAGCGGGTCGCACTTGCTGGCGTAGACGATAGGAAAACCCGTCCGCTCGTGCTCGGCCGCGTTGAGCTCTATGGCTTCTATCCCGCCGCACATCTTGTTGAAGATCGTCTTACGGCCGATGCGCTTCTCCAGCGCCACGATGAAGTCCCGCCTGAAACCATTCGGGAACAGCTCATAGGCGCTCGGGTCCACGATCCCCACCATCTCCCGGTGGCCGATGACCGAGTCCGCCGAGGCCGAGGCTTGCTTTATGCGCATGGCGCAGGTGCGCTTGCCGTCGCGGCCCAGGCGGCCGCGGTGCCGGGGCGCCACGATGCGGCCCAGGCCCAGCCGGGATAGGTTCGGCAGCTTAAGCTTTCCAGGATAGCGGTCGAGCAAATAATCCAAGGTCTCCGCGCCGACCGCGTCTAGAACCAGCAGAAGGACCGTCGTCTTCTTCGCCATAGTATCACCCCTTCCGACTTTCGTACCACTTCCGCATCCGCTCTATCCCGTCTGCGAACGCCACCCGCGGCTCATAGCCCAAATCGCGGCGGGCCGCGGAGATGTCGAACCAATGCGCGGTGCTCAACTGCTGGACCAGGAAGCGCGTCAACCTCGGCTCGCCCCTGCGCCGGGTGGCCGCGTACCAAATCTCGTAGGCCCAGGCCGCGGCACGCGCCGCGATGGGGCTGACGCTCTTGTCGACCGGAGGCAGTCCGGCGGCTTCCAGGATGGCGTTGATGATCTCCCAAATCGGAAGCGGCCGCCCTCCGCTGATAAAATAGGGCCGTCCCGCCGCCGCGCTGCCCGGCTGCAGGCTTTCCAAGGCCAGCCGGTGGGCCTCGGCCGCATCGTCGATAAAGGTCGCGTCCACGAGCTTGTTGTACGACCCGATGCGCCGCAACTCGCCAGCGTGCGCCCGGGCCACCATGCGGGCCACAAGCCGGTCCTCTCCCGGCCCCCAGACCAGATGGGGCCGCAAGGCCACGGTGAGCAAGTCCGGCCGGTTCGCCGCCAGCACCAGCCGCTCCGCGACGGCCTTGGTCCGGGAATAGTGCGAATCAAAATCCTGGGGATAGGGGGCGGACTCGGTCCAGCCCTCAATGTCGGAACCGGAAAAGACCACGCTCGGAGAACTCGTGAATACCAGCCGGGGCACGCCCGATTCCTGGCAGGCCCGGATGATATGGTGGGTGCCCGCCACGTTGACTTCAAAGAAGCTCTTGTAGTCGCCCCAAATTCCGACCAAAGCGGCGCAATGGACCACTCCCTCCTGGCCGCGGCAGGCGGCACGCACCGCCTCGAGGTCGCGCAGGTCCCCCACCAGCACCTCAACGCCGTCGGCCTCCAGTCCCGGATACGGCGTCCGGGACAGGCTGCGCACCTGATGGCCGCAGCGCTGCAGGAGCCGCGCCACGGCTCCGCCCACGAAGCCCCCCCCGCCCGTCACCAGGACCCTCATGCCAGCCTCGCCGCGGCCCAATCGGCCAGCTTCTCGCGGAAGATTTTAGCGTTGTGCCGGATGTCCACGGGGAAACCCGGGTGGAATAGGATGGCGCGGATGCTTTGCGTGTGCGCGAACCGCGCGCCTAGCTCCAACAGTTCGGCGCGCACCCGGATATCATCGGCCCCTGGCTCCAGTTCCACGCACAGGGCCGGGATGCGCCCGCTATCGGAGGCGACCCCTACCAAGGCCGTGCGCCGCACGGACGGATGTTCGTTAAAAACCCCCTCGCAAGGGATGGTGAAGAGGGTCTGATCTCCCGCGACAACCCGCTGGCTCTTGCGGCCGCAGAACCACAGCCGGCCCTTCTCGTCGAAATAGCCTAGGTCGCCCATACGGTGGCGGAACCCGCCTGCCGCGTCGGGAATCTTGGACAGCGCGGTCTCCCGCGGGCGGTTGAAGTACTCGCGCGTGACCACCGGGCCCTTGACCACGATCTCGCCGACCGCGCCCTGCGGCAAGAGCAGACTGTCCGACCAGGCCGGGATGGGATCATCGCCAATGCCGATGATTCCCACCTCCATACCCGGCCAAGGCCGCCCCACGCAGATCCCGCGCCCCTGTCCGGTCAAAGCCGCGGTGTCGGCCAAGACCTCCTGGCTGGCGATGCAGGCCACGGGCAAGGCCTCGGTCGCACCATAGGGAGTATGCACCTCCACGCCCGCAGGCAGCATCCGGACCAGCCGCGCCAGGACCCGGGCCGGGACTGGTGCCCCAGCGCAGATTACGCGCTTGAGAGGGGACAGGCTTACGCCGTGCCTTTGGCCATAGCGGCCCAGGACATCGAGAACGGCGGGCGAGCCGAAGAGCTGGACCGCGCCGTAGCGTTGGATGGGGACCACGATCTCTCGGGGGTCCACCCGGGCGGGCTTGGTCGCGTCCATGCGGGGGATGACGGCACTCAGGCCCAAGGCTACATCGAAAAGGGCGAAAAGCGGGAAGGTCGGAATCGAGAATCCACCCGCCTCGATCTTGAAGTGCTCGCGCAGCATGGCGGCCTGATGCGCAAAGGTCTCCTGGGTATAGACCGCGCCCTTAGGCGCGCCCGTGCTGCCCGAGGTGAAAAGGATGGCCGCCGGTAAGCCGCTGGCGGCAGCGGGACACTGAGCGCGGGCCTCGCACGCGTCGCCTCCGCTCAGGTCATTGAGGCCCAGCCAGCCGGGCCAGCGCAACCGTCCGGTGGTGACCAATGTCGCGAGGCTCGCCCTGGCCCAGCCGCCGGCCAGCCGCGCCAGATGCGCCTTGGTCGAACCGATGAAAGCCTGCGGCTGGACCTCGGCCAGGCAGCGCCCCAAGTTCCGCCAGCCGATGCCGGGGTCTATGAGGACTGGGACCGCGCCAGCCCGGAAGAGCCCGAAGGCCAGGGCCACGAACTCGATGCCGGGCGGCACGAGCAGCGCGGCACGAACCCCCTGGCCCACGCCAGCGCGTTGCAGTCCCGCGGCCAGGCGCCAAGACCAGTCATCAAGCTCTCCGAAGGAGACGCTCCGCCGGCCCGAGATGACTGCGGGGCGCCGCGGCTCGGACGCCGCCGCCGCGGAGAGCAGGGCCGAGACTCCGGGCAGTTCGCTCATGGTTCAATCCGAAAGAGGATGCCGCTCCAGGAATCCCCTGACCAGCGGGATGATCTGTTCCCCGGCGTCTTCCAAGATATAGTGCCCGGCGTCCGGAAAGCTATGGACCTCGGCCTTGGGGAAACGCCGGCGCCATTCATCCAGGAAGCCTCCATCAAAGACAAAATCCTTCCCCCCCCAGCAGATGAGCATGGGGATGTTTTGGAAACGGGCCAGGCCCTCGGCCGTCTGCCGCGCCAAGCCATAGGCTTGGTCTGCCGGCCCCAGTGGGATATCGTCGACGAAGCGCTGGACCGCGATGCGATGCGCCCAAGAGTCGTAAGGTTCCAAATATTGACGCCGCAGTTCTGGCGTCATGGGACGGCGGGTACAGCACAGGCGGCTAGCCGACCGCGCGAAGGCGTTGGCGCCGCGCACGAAAAGAGCGCCCACAGGTCCGCGGCACGCCCTGATCATCCAGGGCAGCGTCTTGCCTGCAGGAAGCATGAAGGCCGCGGAGTTGAGGATTACTAGCCGCCGTATGCGCTCCGGGTGCCTGACGGCATAGGTCATTCCGATCATGCCGCCCCAATCGTGGAGGACCAATGTCGTCCGGGCCTTGGCGCCGACGGCGTCAAGCAGGCGTTCCAAGTCGTCCACGCGGCTCTTGAGTGTGTAGTCGTAGCGACGCGCCCGGGGCTTGCTGGAGAGCCCGCAGCCGATGTGGTCCGGCACCACGACGCGATAGGCGTCGCTCAAAGCCTTGGCCAGTCCGCGGTAGTAGATGGCCCAGGTGGGGTTGCCATGCACCATAACCACGGGGTCGCCCGTGCCCGCGTCCAGGTAGTGCTGGCGCAGACCGTCGTGTTCGAAGAACCGGCTCTCGAACGGCAGGGCGGGATGCTTCACCACCGCCACCCCAGCATGAGGCAGTTGAGGCCGCTGCCGATGCCCAAAAACGCGACCTGGTCTCCGGCCACGAGGGACTCGCGCTCCTCGGCGATGGCCGCCGTGATGGGCAAGGACACCGTCCCGATGTTGCCGAGGTATTCATAGGTCTGGAAATCCTTGCTCTCGGGCACGCCGATTTCAGCGAGGACCTGGCTGCGATGCGGGGCGCCGACTTGATGGCAGATCGTCTTATCCACGGCCGCGGCGTCCCAGCCCAACTCGTCCCGGAACGCGCGCCAAGTATCGCGCCCCAGCGCCACTCCGTGCTTCAAGACCGCGGCCGCGTCCGTGGACATGAAATCACCGCGCCAGCGGCAGAGCTCGTGATGCTCGGGCGCCGTGCGCAGGACGCCGCCCAGCAGCCGATGCCCCTTGCCGCCGAAGGAGCCGTCGGTCAGCAGGACGCCCACCGCGCCCGAGCCCCCGGTCAAGGTAGCCATGGAAAGGCGGAAATGGTCCATGCTCGTGTCCTGAAGCATGCTTGCGATCATGCTGTCGTTGATCTCGCGGGCGGACTCGCACGATACGATCAATCCGGCGCGTATGTTCCCGAGCTCGATGGCGTTGGCGACCTCGAAGATGCCGTTCATGACCCCGAGGCAGGCGTTGGAAATGTCGTAGACGGCGCAATCGGGCTTGACGCCCAAACCGGCGGCAACGGCGCAGGCCGTGGCCGGCTCGCTGGCTTCACGGCAGACTCCGGCGTAGATGAGCGCGCCAAGCTCACCGGCCGGGACGCCCCCTCCGGCCAGGGCCTTGCGTCCGGCGCCCAGCGCGCCGGCGGAGAGCCGGAAGCCTGGGTCCCACCAGCGCCGCTCGCGGATGCCGGTCAGGGCTTCGAGCTGACCGGGCTGCATGCCCAGGGCGCGGTAGACCGGGGCGATGCGATCCTCCAGCGCCCGGGAGGTGACCACATTGGGCGCCAGCTCGTAACCGATGCCGTCGAGAAAAACCTTCGTGTAGCGCATTTTCTCCCCACGGTAGAATAGCATTTCTCCAAAAGCACCGGCTTCAGGCCGCCCGCGCAAACTGCTTGATTAAAGCGTGCGGGGAATGTTAATTTCTATGAAGTCGTTAGCCGACATCCTCAAGCTGGAGGCATCTCGATGACATTGCTCAGCGGCCTGCTACTCGCCACGATGGCAACTGCGGCTGCGCCCAAGGCGCCCGCCGTGATCGCCACCGTCAACGGAGTCCCCATCAAAAGAGTCGAGATGATGGACCGGGCCTGGAAGCAATACGGCATGGCCGTGCTCAACGACACGATAGACGATATCCTCATCCACCAGGCGGCCAAATCCCTGAAAGTGACGGCCGCCGCGCAGGAGGTGGCCACGAGGCTGCGGCGCATCATGAGCCAGTTCCCGGACGAGGGCACATTCAACGCGCGCTTGGCGGCCACCGGCACGAGCCTGCCGCAGATGCACGGCCAGATCGAGGAGCAGGTCCTACGAGAGAACCTGGTCGAGAAAGCCAAGGGCCTCCAGGTGACGGAGGCCGAGCTCAAGGCGGCCTTCGACGCCAACAAGGACAGGCTGGCCAGCCCCGATGCCGTCCGCATCCGGCACCTCGTGGTGGCCAACGAAAAGGAAGCCGCCGACTTTCTGATCGCGATCAAGGCCGGGGCGGACTTCGCCAAGCTGGCTTCCCAGGTTTCTTTGGACAACGGCACCAAGGACCGCGGTGGCGACGCGGGGTTCATCTCCCACGGAATGCTGCTGCCCGAGTTGGAGAAAGCAATCTCCGGACTCAAGCCGGGCCAGGTGGCCGGGCCGGTCAAGACACCGATGGGCTATCACCTGCTCAAAGTGGAGGAGGTCCGACCGGCCGCGCCCGCAGTCTTCGAGAACGTCAGGGGCGAACTGCGCGGTTCGCTGCTGGTGGACAAGGCCAACAAGGCCTGGCCCGATTTCCTCAAGGAGCTCCGCGCCAAGGCGAAGATCGAGACGACTAAGGGCTGAGCCGGCCCGCGGCTCAAACCGGCGGGGTAGCCGCGCAAGGCAGGCTGACCCGGAAGGTACTGCCCTGCCCCGCCGCGCTCTCCACCCAGATACTGCCCCCGTGCGCCGCCACGATGGTCTTGCAGACATAGAGCCCGAGCCCGGTCCCCTCCGCCTTGGCGCCATCCAGGCGCACGAACTTCTTGAACAGCCGCCCCTGCTCCCGCAGCGCGATGCCGGGACCGGTGTCCCGGACGCTCAGATGCAGGCGCGGCGCCCCGCCCTCGGCCTGTTCCCGCAACGCCACGACCACGCGGCCGCTCCGGGGCGTGAACTTGACCGCGTTGGAGAGGAGATTCTCCAGGACCTGGCGGATCCGGGAGCGGTCCAAGAGGCCCCGCGGCAGGAGGCCGACCGTCTCCACCGCGAGGTCCACGCCCGCGCGCTGGGCGGAGGGACGCAGAGAATCGGCCGTCTGGCAGGCCAATTCGTAGAGGTCTACGGCTTCGAGCCTTAGCGGCGCCTCTCCCGACTCCAGCCGGGCGGTCGCCATCAGATTGTCCAGCGTCTGCCGCAGCGCCGAGGCGGTGCCCTTCATGCGCCGCACATCCTTAAGCCAGCGCTGCACCTCGCTGGATGCGGCGTGCGCGCCCTCCACCGCCATAAGGTCCAGGTAGGACTCCAAGGCGCCCAGCGGGGACTTGAGCTCATGCGCCACCAGGGCCAGGGTCTCTCTCCTGCGGGCAGCCCGGAGGCGCTGCCGCCAGGCCGCCCAAAGCGCTCCCGCGGCCAAGACCAGGAAGGCCACAAACACAGCCGGCCGAGTCCAGCGGCCCAGGGGTCCGGCAGAAGGCCGGGATGACGGCGCCAGGATCGCACTCAGCGAGGTGAGCATGAACGGCGGCAGGACGAACGACGGCCGTCCGGCTCTCCCGCCAGCGGCGGACGGCGCTACAGGCACGACCGGCGCGGCCGTCGCCCGCAGCGTGCTGGAAAACTGCCGAGGCCCGCGCGCGGCCGCTCCGGCCGGCAAGGATGCCGCGGCGGTCCGGGCCGTCCGGCCCGTGACCGCGATCTGCCCGCTATGAGTGTAATGCGGGCTGGAAGAGTCCTGCGCGCCGCACGGCAAGGCCAGCAGAAGAAGCCACGCCGCGGCGTGGCACATCAAGCCAGCCGGGAGGACGCGTCTCAACGGAACCAAAGGAGAGGCGCCATCTCCGGCCGGTTGCCGGAAGCCCCGATGGGGACCGCATCGAAGCCTTCTATCCTGAGGCCGGATCGGCGTTCGGCTTCCGCGGTGGCGACGACAGGGCGGCCGCCCCAAAGCTTGACGGTCTTGTCCCAACTGGCGCTGGCCAGAAGTCGGCCGTCCGGAGAGAAGGCCACGGCGATGACAGGGGATTGGTGCCCGCTCAAGATCCGGAGCTCCCGACCGGAGGCCGTCTCCCAGATCGTGATGGTGCTGTCGGCGCTGGCGCTGGCCAGCAGCTTGCCGTCCGGAGAAAAGGCGATGGAGAACACCGCCTCCTGGTGGCCGCTCAAAGTGCGCAGCTCCCGGCCGGAGGCCAGGTCCCAGAGTTTGATGGTGCCGTCGGAACTGGCACTGGCCAGGAGCCCGCCGCCCGGCGCAAAAGCCACGGAATGCACCGATCCCTGGTGTCCGCTCAAAGTGCGCAGTTCCTTGCCGGAGGCCAGGTCCCAGAGCCTGACGGAGCTGTCGGAACTGGCGCTGGCCAGCAGCTTGCCGTCCCGGGAGAAGGCGACGGAATTCACCCAACTTTGGTGTCCGCTGAATACCCCGAGCTTGCGCCCGGAGGCGGCATCCCACAGCATGATGTCGTTGTCCCGGCCGGCGCTGGCCAGCAGCCGGCCGTCTGGAGAGAAGGCCACGGACACCACCGTGTCATTGTGCCCGCGCAAGGTCCGGACTTCTTGGCCGGAAGCGACATCCCAAAGCTTGATGGAGCTGTCGGAGCTGGCACTGGCCAGCAGCCGGCCGTCCGGAGAGAAGGCGACGGAGAAGACCGCGTCCTGGTGCCCATCCAAGGTCATAAGCTTGCGGCCGGACGAAGCGTCCCGGAGCATGACGGTCTTATCATCGCTAGCGCTGGCCAGCAGCCGGCCATCTGGAGAAAAGGCTACGGCATTGACCCAACTCTTGTGCCCGCGCAAAGTGCTAGGCTCCGAGCCAGAGGCGAGGCCCCAGAGCTTGATGGCGTCGTCGAAGCTGGCGCTGGCCAGCAGCCGGCCGTCCGGAGAGAAGGTGACGGACTTCACCGCCGATTGGTGCCCGCTCAAAGCGCCCAGCTCCTGGCCGGAATCCACGTCCCAAAGCTTGACGGTCTTGTCCCTGCTGGCGCTGGCCAGCCACCGGCCATCCGGCGAGAAAGCCGCAGCGAAGACCCGGTCCTGGTGGCCGCGCAAGGTCCGGACCTCTTCGCCGGAAGCCGCGTCCCAAAGCTTGACGGTCTTGTCCCAGCTGGCGCTGGCCAGCAGCCGGCCGTCCGGCGAGAAGGCCACGGACAACACCGTATCATGGTGTCCGCTCAAGGTCTTGCGCTCCTGGCCGGAGGCCGGGTCCCAAAGCTTGATGGTCTCGTCCCAACTGCCGCTGGCCAGTGCCTTGCCGTCCGGCGAGAAAGCCACGGAGCGCACCCAATCCTGGTGTCCGGTCAAAGTCCGAACCTCCTGGCCGGTGGCGAGGTTCCAGAGCTTGATGGTCTTGTCATCGCTGGCGCTGGCCAGGAGCTTGCCGTCTGGTGAGAAAACCACGGAATGCACCGAGCCTTGATGCCCGCTCAAGGTGGCGCTCCTGCGGCCGGAAGGCACGTCCCAAAGCTGGATGGTCTTGTCGTCACTGGCGCTGGCCAGCAGCCGGCCGTCCGGCGAGAAAGCCACGGCGTTGACATCCTGCTGGAGCCCGCCCAAGGTCCGGAGTTCCTTTCTGGAAGCCAGATCCCAGAGCCTGATGGTCTTGTCGTCTCCGGCGCTGGCCAGCAGCCTGCCGTCCGGCGAGAAGGCCACGGATTGCACCGAACCCTGGTGCCCGCTCAAGGTCCCCAGGAGCCTGGCGACGGGGTCGCGCAGCGAGAAGCCCGCCGCCTGGACCCTTATGGTGTCGGCCTTCTCACGGGCCGCGGACAGGAAAAGCATGGCTTCCAGGGTGCGGTTCTCCTTCATCGCGGAATCCGCCCTGAACACGAGCGCGTCGCTCATGGAACGATAGAGCGTCTGGATCTGGCGGCCATAGAAGGCCCTGGTGCCGAGCAGGGTCAGGCCCACGGCCGCCAACAACCCCAGGGCGCGCGCGGCGAAGCTCAGCCTGCCGCGCCATGGCCAGGTCTTCAGCCGGCCCCTCACCTTGTCCGCGGACGCCGGCCGCATCTGCGGCTGGTCCGCCAGGATGCGCCGAAGATCCGCACGCAAGGACGCGTCCGCGACCTCGGCGCCCCATTCCGGGGCCACGGCTCGGTCCAAGTCGCCGGTCAGCATCTGGACCAGCACCACGCCCAACGAGTAAATATCGCTCTGCGGTCCGGCCGGCCGGCCTTCCAGCCGCTCCGGGGCCATGTACAGCAGGCTCCCTGGATAGGAGCTGGAGCGCGTGGTCGGCGATAGGGCGGCCTTGCCCCGGCCGACGGAGAGCCGGGAGAGCAATTCCTCGCCCACCGCGCGGCCGATGCCGAAATCGGAAAGCTTGACCAAGGGCGCTCCGGAACTGCGCAAGGGCGCCTGCTCATCGACCAGGATGTTCTGAGGCTTGACGTCCTGATGGATGATCCCGGCCTTGTGCGCGGCGGACAAGGCCTGGGCGATCTGGCGCGCGATGTCCAGCTTGGCCTTGACCGGCAGGGTCTTGATCCTGCCGCCGTCCTCCAGCCATTCGCGCAGGTTGCGGCCCGGAACGTACTGCATACCCAGGTAATAAGGCGGCGAATTCAGGGACACATGATGGATACGCACCATGTGCGGATGCTCACCCACCTGGGAGCGCAGCCGTTTGAAAAGATCCATCTCACGGCGCAGGGAAGCCAACCGGGACTTGTGAAAGCAGAATTTGAACACCCGGCGTTCGCCGGTCCTGGACAGCACGGCTTGCCAAGCCTCCCCGAATCCGCCTTCCCCGGCTTTCCGCTCCAAGGTCCATTCCGTGCCCGGGACCTTGTTCCCCGAGGCCGGCCGCCAGCCCGGCTCCTCCTCCAACATCCCGGCCGGCCTGGCCTTCTTGGACGCCGCCGGCGGCCGGAGCGGAGCCAGCCCGAGCTCTCCGACCTCGCAGATCTCCAAGGGCTCGGCCGCGCCCTCGACGGCATAGCAGCCGTGGTAAAGCCATTCCAAGGACGGTTCGGTCCCGGGCCACGCCGGCCGGGCGCTGTCAAAGAACTGCCTGCTGCAAAGGAACTGACGGCCCTCGGCCAAGGACATGACGCGCGCCGCGGTGTCTACTTGGCTGCCATAGAGATCAAGAGGCTGGCGCCCCGCAAGATCCTCGTCGCCATCCACCTCGCCCAGATGAGCGCCGATGCGCAGCCTGAGACGGTCCCGGAACTCGGCGCGCATGCCGGCATGGAGCCTGGCCGCGAAGAGCACGGCGTCCGATGCCTTGCTGAACGCGAACAGCGATGAGTCCCCCGCAGTGCCTATCTCCAGCGCCTCGGGAAATCCCCGCAAAAGGTCGCGGATCAGGCCGCGGTGCTGCATGATGAGGGACAGCGCCTGGCGGCCTCCCGACTCGGCCTGGAGCCTGGCCGAATCCACCAGATCGGTGAAGAGCAGTGTCAGAAGCGCGGCAGGGTGCCGCCGCCGGAATTCCTCGACCTTAGACCTGGCCTCGGGAGTCTTGAACGAGTGGAGCAGGCCTTGCTCGAAGGCATCGGGCCGCGGACTGATTTCCTCCGCTAGGCTCAACATTCCCGGCATTCGAAGATTATATCACAAACTTTAAGAGTTTTGTCAATAGAACGAAGTAGATGATAATGGAAAATATTCAGGAATCTTTGATGGAACAAATCCGCACCGCGAGACCAGAGGGATTCACGCCAACCGCAAAGTAAAATCCGTCATCCTATATATGGCCAAGCCGTCCACCTTCAGAAGGCCGTCCGCCTTAATCACGCGGCGGGAATCGTCGATCGCTGTAACGCAGGCCTCCACCGTCACCAGCTTGTTCGAAGGGATGACCTGCCCGCGATAGATCCAAGAATGCCGCTGACCCAAGGCCATGGACTCAAAGCGTCCGGCCGCATCCTGCCACCTCTCCTGCGCCGCGACCTTGAGCAGTTGGATGAAGGACTCCAGCCCCAGCGAGCCCGGACATACCGGGTCCTGGTAAAAATGCGCCTTGAAAAACCACTCCGCAGGGTCGACTTTCTTGCTGCCGCGCAAAAAGCCCAGCCCCTTCGGCCCGCCGTTCGGCACATAAGCATCGACCCGGTCCAGCATCAAAAGCGTCCGGTCCGGCATGGCCGGTCTGCCGTCGAACCCGGGCTGGCGGCCTCGGGCCAGGTCGGCCGCGGAAGGCGCGTAAGCGGCGCCGCCCCGCAATCCCACCTGTCCGGACAAAGCCTTCTTGGAAAAGAATCCGAATTCGGTCGTCCCCTCATAGACCAATCGGTCGCCGCAGCGCACGACCATGTCATAATCCTGAATCAACATGCCCGCTGACTGCACGTTCTTGGTCATCCTCACCGTGATCAAGAGCGTGCCCGCGTCCGGCCCGATCTCTTCATATTGCGTCGCGGTCCCTCCCAAGTTGCGGAAAGAAAGGTCCTCGGGACTCGACAGCGCCGAACCTACATACGCCGCCAGCCAGCCGCACGGCTGCAGCGCCGCCTCCAAGAGCACCGCGAAGGGCATGGTCGGTTGGCGGTTCGACTTGAAGTACCAGGCGTCCCGCGGCACGTCGTATTCCGCGTCCACGATCCCTCCGGCTGCCAGTTGGAACGGCTGGCAGCCTGCGATGCGGGTGATCCGGTCCAGCATCTGATAGGGAGGGCCGGGCAATCGCGCGATGACGCGCTGCGAGTCGAAGACCTTGTAGGGCTCGCCGAAGGCAGCCGAGGGGTTGCCTGTGGCGAAGGCTAAGATATGATCGCTATTAAACAACGGATTCTGTCCCCCAACGGTTGCCGTCGCCCCCGCGGGGGGCGGCGGCTCCGGGCGACGCGTTGCGTCGCCCGGGGGAGGGACGGCAGGAGGGCGGCGGCGCTCGGCCCAGAGGCGGGATATTTCCTGCCGGCTTGTCCCCCCCATTCTTACGCTCATATTCGTGATGCGCACTACGGGCTTGCCGTCCGCATACATAAAAGCGTCGGCGATGGCAAAAGGCGCGGGATCGAAACCCAGCTCCTTGATGGCAACTTCGTACCAGACTTTCTTCGTCCGCGCCGTAACCTGGCCCCGGCAATGCAGGCCGCTGGTCACTCCCGGAACCGGCTCGTACCAAACGCGGCCGCTCTCCCCAACCCAGCCCTTGCGCATCAGCAGGATGCGCAGTGCGTGCAGGCTGCTCTCATACATCAAGGTGCCAGGCATGACATTGTCGTCAGTGAAATGGCAGACCAGATGCCAGTCGTCCGGCCTGATGTCCGATTCGCAGCGGATGAGGCCCAAACCATAGCGGCCGCCCTGACCATCCAACGCCAGGACCCTTTCCACCAAGCGCATTTTCCCGGAAGGCAAACCGACTGGCGCAGTGAGCGGCAAGCCCGAGAACGCCGGGCCGAAGCAGCCGGCCGGGTCCCCGTTCCTCAAAGCGGCGACCTGCTGGTCCGAATAGGTCTCCGGGCCCGAACCGGCGGCTGGATCGCTCCAATCCGAAGGGTTCTTCCCTGGCATCGACTGGGACTCAGCGGCCTTGAACACCACGCCTTTACCGGCGGCCAATTCCTCGGCCGTGAAGAAGCCCGCGCAGCCCTTGCGCATGCTCAGCAAAGGCTTGCCGCCGACGCTGCTCTCAAAATTGAAGAAGAAGATCCAGACCTCTCCGTGGCGGACGAAGCGTTCGATCTTGATATCGTAGCGGATGGACTGGCCCGGTCCGGGCAGGCCGCCGTGGAAGGTGACCTCGGCGTCCAGGAGCCGGTAGACGCGCCGGCCCTGGGTGCGCGAATCTATGCCGAGGTAGCCGGAGAGGAACAGGTCCGCTTGGCCGGCCTCGACCGCGATGCAGGTCGGTATGCGGCCGCAGTCCAGATACCACGCCCCCGGCGCTATGTCGTGCTCCGTGACCACTCCGCCCGGGCGCAGGGAACCCGGCTCGCCCGAAACGCTGAGGATGCGGTCCACCAGCATGAGCGGCTCGCCGGGCAGGCGCACCCGCGTGGGATAGGAATCCGCATCCGCGAAACGCGGTCCGAGCGCTTTCGCCATCGAACCCACCGCGAACTCCAGGCACGCGGTGCGGTCCATGAAGCAGACTGCTGGAGCGGGCCTCGCGGCCCCCGAAGGAGCGGCGCGCAGCAGAGCGTTCTGCGTGGCGATGTTGCGGAGCTGGGCCTGGGCGAAACCTTGGGAAAGACTCAGAAAGGCCTCGTGCGCCTTGTAACCCGCTTCCTGCGCCGCCAGCAATTGCCTTTGGAGAGCGGCTGGATCCAAGACGCCTCCGGCCGCGACCGGCACCCGCTCCGGCATCGGCCCGACGGACGGCTTCGGCGCGGGACGCCATTGCAAGGGCCGGGCCGCTGCCGCGCCCAGAGGCACGGTGACCTTGACGCGGGGCAGCTCGGGTTCCTGATGGGCCGCGGCGCAGGAAGGCAGCCCGTAAAGGGGCTTCAAGTCCACGGGCAGGCGTTCCGCGATGAGCTGGGCCAACAAGCGCAGCACGGCTGAGACTTCGTCGGTGCCCCGGGAGCACGCGGAGCGGGCGGCGTGCGGCAGGGGACCCAGGATCTTGCCGATCATGCGGGTGGCCGAGGCCTGCGGCCCGAGCTCGACGAAAACGCGCGCGCCGTCCTCGTAGGCTTGGCGCACCAGCGCCGGGAAGTCCAAGGCGCGCGTCGCCTGCGCGGTGATGGAGTCCGCGGCGCTCTCGCGCGTGACCTCGTAAGCCTTGCCCCAGGCCCCGCTGTAGAAGCGCACCCCAGGCGGGGGCGTCACGGGCAGCAGATGCAGTTCGCGGTACTGCTTCTCCACCAGTTCGGCCGCCGGGAAATGGAGCGTGGAAATGCCCTGCAAGGGCAGGAACATACAGCCCAGGCCCTCGACCAGCTTGTCCACGGCCTTGCGGTATCCGCCGATGACGCACTCGAAGGGCGCGTTGACGATCAAGAGCGCCGTGCGCTCCATGCCTTTGAGCGCCATCTTGACCGAGTCCGCGGGCCGGTCGATGACACCCAAGGTCCAATCCATGCGTTCGTCGGCCGAGAGGTTCCAGAAGCGGCGGGCCGCGTCGCAAGGTCCCGCCAGGTCGCTGGTGAAGAGGCTGGAATGCTGGATGCGGCGCAGCATCTCGTCGCGGCCGGTCCAGACGCGCAGGGCGAAGAGCCCGGTGCTCTCGCCCAGGCTGTAGCCGACCACGAACTTCGGCTCGATGCCGAAGCCGCGCACCAGGTCGCTCATGGCAGTCCCATGCGCCACGGAACCAAAGAGCAGAGCGTGGAAATCGGAGAGGATCGCGGCCTCGGACTCCGCCTCCCAGGCGTCCTCCCAGGAGAACCTCCACGGCGCGAAACGGTGGGGAGCCATCTGTTCGCGCAAATAGCCGTTCTCGGCGTCGAGCCGGCGCAGGACCTCGGGCCACTCGACCCCCAGGCGGGCGCCCATGCCCAAGAACTGATTGCCGGAGCCGGGGAACACGAAGGCGAGCGCCGGCGCCCCCAAAGGGGCCCGGGTGCTTAGGTGGATGCGGTCCCCCGCTATGGGCCGCTCCGGGTTCTCCCGCATGGATCCCTCGGCCGCGGCCATGAGCTCCCGGAGTTCCGCGGCGCCGCGCGCCACGAATGCCAGGCCGAGCGCGCGCTGCCGGTCGTCGCCGCGCCAGGCCCACCAGCGCCGGGCGAGGGCTTCGATGTTGGCGCCTTCCTCCTGCGCCGCCAGCCAGGAGCGCAGGTCCGCGATGCCGGCCAGAAGGCCGGCGGCAGCATCGGCTTCCAGGACGAAGAGAGCCTCCTCTCGGGCGCCCAGGGGCTGGCGCCGCTGCGCGCCGGCGCGCGCGTCTTCGGCGGCCTGGGGCGCCGACTCCAGGACCGCATGCGCGCAGTTGCCGTCAGTGCCCAGGCTGCTCACCCCGGCGCGCCGCGGGCCGTCGGCCCGGTTGCGCAGCCAGTACTGCGGCCGCCGCGGCACGTGGAAGCGCCGGGCCGCGCGCTCGAGTTCGGGCCGGGCCTGGAACGGCCGCATGCCGGGCAAGATCTCCTGGTAGAGGGCCAGGGCCGCCTTGACCAGCCCCGCCAGGCCGCTGGCGGCGCCGGCGTGCCCGATCTGCGCCTTGACGCTGCCCAAGGCGCAAGGCAGTTCGGCCTCCGCGGTCCCATAGAAATCGGCCAGGGCCTCGGCCTCGGCCCGGTCCTCATCGGGCGCGCCGCTGCCGTGGGTCTCCAGGTAGCCCACGGTGGAAGGGTCCACTCCGGCGTCGGAGTAGGCGCGCCGCAGGGCCGCTACGAGGGTGGAGGCTGGCGCCGCCGGAGCATCCACGCCGCCTCCCGAGGCGAAACCCAGCCCCTTGATGAGCGCGTAGACACGGTCCCCGTCGCGCGCCGCGTCCGCGGCGCGCTTCAAAACCAACGCGGCCGCGCCTTCTCCCGGCACGGAGCCATCTGCGCACGCGTCGAAAGGCCGCGCCTCGCCCGAGGCGGAGTACGGCCTCAAGGCATGGCTGCCCAGGAGCGCGCGCAGGTCTCCGGAGAGGTCCACGGCTCCGGCGATGGCGACCTCGAGTTCGCCGGCCTGCAGCGCGCGCACCGCGGCCTCCACGGCGCGCAGGCCGGAGTTCTCCTCGGAGCAAAGGGTGAAGCTGGGGCCGCCGATATGGAACTCCCGGGCCACGCGGCTGGCGGTGATGGCGCCCAAGGCCCCCATGGTCCGATTGGCCGAAAGCGCGGGCCCGGCCGCTTCGCGCAGCAAGCGCAGCCACTCTTCGGCGTCCCGCGGCGACAGGGACCAGCCCATCTCCTTCGCCCAACGCCGTCCCGTTTCATCCAGGCACCAGCGCAAGCCAAAATTGGTGGTGTTGAGATCGAGCCCGAGGCCGATGAATACCCCGGCGGCCTCCGTAGGAAACGACTTAAGCCCCGCGTCCCGGACCGCCCGTGCCGCAACTTCGAGCATGAGGAGCTGCTGCGGCAGCATCTCCGCGAGTTCCTTGGGCGGGATGCGAAAATCCTGGGCCGCCACGCTCACCTCGCGAAGATAATAGCCGGGCAGGCGCGCGGCATGCCCCCACCAGCGGTCCTCCGGGATACCGAGACCTTCCCGCGCCGGGCGGCCGCCCAGGACATGCTCCTGGAAAGGCCGCAGGCCCTCCCAGGACCCGAAGCGCGCTTCCATGCCCACGATCGCCACGGGCTCCGCGGCGGACTCCCGAGGGCAAACGGACGCCGCGGCCGAGCTGCGGCGACGGCGCGGCGCGGCCTGGTATTCCTCAACCAAGAGATGGGCGTTGATGCCGCCAAAACCAAAAGCGCTCACCGCGGCGCGGCGCGGAGTCTCGGCGTCGCGCGCCTCCCAGGCGGAGCATTCCACCGGCACTCGGAAGGGACTGTCCTCCAGGGCCAGGGCCGGGCCGCCGCGGGAAAAATTGGCGCTGGGCGGCACAACCCCGCGCCGCATGGCGAGGAGAACTTTCATGAGCCCGGCGGCGCCCGCGGCGGTGAGCAGGTGGCCGACATTGGATTTGACCGAGCCCACCGGACAGCGGCCGGCGCTCCAGCCGCGCTCGCCCCACAGGGCCTTGAGGCTGGCCATCTCCACGGGATCGCCGGTGGGAGTCCCCGGCGCGTGGCATTCGATGAGGTCCACCTGCGCCGGCGACCAGCCCGCGGCTTTGTACGCGGCGCGCATGGCGCGCAGCTGGCCAGGCGTGTTAGGAGCGAGCAGGCTGCCGCCCACATCGTTGGAAAGGCCGACCCCGGCGACGAGCGCGTAGACACGGTCGCCGCAGCGCAAGGCGTCCTCCAGCCGCTTGAGGACGAACATGCCCGCGCCCTCGCCCACGACCAGGCCGTCGGCGGACTCGTCGAACGGCGCGGGCCGGCCCGAAGGGGACAGCGCCCGCAGTTGGGAGAAGCCCATCTGGGTGTAGAGGCTCTCCGGGCGGGACACGCCGCCCGTGATCATGGCGTCTACGGCGCCGCGGCGCAGCTCGTCGCAGGCCAGCTTGAGCGCGTAGAGGGTGGAAGCGCAGGCCGCGTCCAAGGCCAAGCTCCCCCCGCCCAGGCCCAGGGCGCGCGCTATGACCCCGGCCGGCAGGCCCGCGGCAAAACGGTTGATGGGATCGGCCTTGGGCGCGGCCGATGGCCCCGCCGGCAGCGGCCGCCCCAGGAGCTTCTCGGAGAGGACCGGCAGGAGTATCTCCCGCGCCCAGGCCGAGGCGCCGTCCGTGGGCAGGGCGATGTTGCCGATGACGACTCCCACCCGCGAGCGGTCCAGCGCCTCGGTGCGGGCATCGCGCCAAGCCGAGCGCGCGGCGTGCAAGGCGAGGTGGAAGGCCGGATCAAGGCGCGCCAGGAAGTCCGCGCCGAGCTCCAGACCCTCGGGGTCGAAGCGGAAGCCTTCGACCAGGCAGGCCCGCAAGGAATAGACCTTGTCTGCGGCGGGACGGGCGGGGTCGAAGGCCTCCTCCGGAGGCAGGACCCAGCGCCCGGCCGGGACCTCGCGGCTGGCACAGCGGCGCTGCGCGATGTTGTCCCAGAAACGGTCCAGGTCCGGAGCGTCGGGGAAGATGCCGCCGACCCCGACGATGGCTATGGGCGCGGAGTCCCTCATTTCTCCTTGGCCGGCGAGATCGTGAAGGCGGCGGCGTCCTCGGCCCATTCCATCCCGGACTTATTGAGCCTGCGCAGGACGCCCAGGTAGCCGCCTCGGCCCGGGTCCGTGATGCTGGCCGGCAGCGGGGTCTTGGCGGCGATCACGCGGATGGTCTCCGCCGAAACCGGGGGATTGCCCTCCGGCATCTGGGCCACGAGGTGCACGCCTCTCTTGGCCGCGGCCTCGTCCGGATAAGCCCAGGTCTTGCCGGCCTGGACCTCGACCACGAGGACATTGCTGTTAGGAACAATGAGGGAGGTCTCGGATTTCATGCCCACATCGTAGAGATAGAGGTAGGCGTCGCGGCGCGAGGTAACCACGAGCTTGGCCTCGTCGCCATCCACGAAATGGTCCCGATCGATGAAGAGTTCCACCTGAAAATCCTTGTCCCAGTCGGAGGGCCGTTCCTTGACGCAGGCCTTGAGGTCCACGAAGAATCCGCAGTCCTTGCAGGTCCCGAGGGTCCAATATTCGTCCACGAGGACCTTCTGGTCCAGGATGCAGCCGCGCTGAGTGGTGCGCAGGACGCTCTCGATGACCGCGGTCTGCCCGCGCAGGCTTTCCTGCTGGAAGTTGAGAGACCGCTGATTGATGTCCACGCCCAGCAGGCCGCGCATCGCGGCGGTCAGGGCTTCCTCGACGGCGCTCGCGCGGATCTGATCCCGGCTCTGCTCGTGGGGCGCCAGCACCGTGGCCTGGGCCTCGACCCAGGTGCAGCCAAGGACGGCGTCCTTTTCCAGCACCTTGGCGGCGGGAGCAGGCGTCTCGAGCGCGGAAGCGGTTGGGACGGCTTTCTTGCCTCCAGCACCGAGCTCGGAAAACGAATTTTCCGACCTGGCCTTGACCCTGGCATAGCCGGGGGCCGTCGGCGAGGCCTTGCGGCTGTGGCACGCAGCCAGGACGGACAAGAGCGGCAGGAGCGCCAACCATCGTTTCATCTCAATCGCCTCCTAATTAGCCGCGTGGCCCTTGTTGAAAGCCCCCGCGACCCGAGGGCTGGGCAAAGGGATGGTGCAGGCGCCATTGCCGATCGAGACTTGGTACTGGAGCTCGACTGGGTAGCGCCCGTCGCCGACGGGGAACACCAAGTATCCGCGCAGCTTCTCGCCGGGCACCATGGGATAATCCGTGATCTTAGGCTTAGGGCCGAGGGTCATCGCAGCCGTGCGCAAGTTGCCGGTGCTGTCGTTGAGCACGAAATCGCTCACATCTAGCCGCGCCAATTCCGTACCGGTGTTCTGCACGGTGAGGTCCACCGCGACATAGTGCGTGCCGTCCGCCGGCAGGAAGAGGTCGTCGGTATAGGGCGTCACCTCGTTGACGACGAAAAGCAGATCGCCGACCTGGGTCTGCTCGGAAGCGACCAGGCGCGCCAGGGCCGGCGGGGTCGCCGCCTTGCGGCCGGCGAGCATCGAGAACAAGACCGCCGAGCCGATGAGCGTGGCAAACAATACAGTCAGCCGCAGCGCTGGCTTGACGAATAGACGTGATTTCATCGGTTCGTTCTCAGCGCATCCCCCGCGGCCCAGGTGTTCCTGCGGAACGCCTGGCTCAAGGATTTGTCCACCGTGCCCTCGTAGCCTTCCAGCCGGGCGACCAGGGCCCCGGAATGATCCAGGAAATCAAGATCCGCGCTGACCAGCCCGTCCGCGGATTTGCTCACCTTGGCGCGGATCAAGCAGCCGGACTCCGGCGCGCGCCGGTATTGCCGGTAGCGCCCGGCAAAGCTAGGCAAGGACGCCGCGCCCAGCACCTCGCTGGTCCACAGGATCATGGCCTGGAACCCCGCGTCGAGCGCCGCCGGATCCGCGAGCCACTCGTCCCGCCAAGGCTGCCGCATCCAGCTCTTCGGCGGCAGCGCCCGGGCCGCGGAAACCACGATGCCGGCGTCGGAGATCCCCGATATGGCCCGGAGAAACCGCAGGTCCGGCCCGTGAAACAGGACATCCTTATAGATCTTCTCCACGCTGCGGGCATAGGGCTGCAGCGCGAACTCCGGCATCGCCGCCGGAGCCGCCGGCAGCTTCCCGGCCAGGACCACTTCGGCGCCGGCGTGCAGGACCGAATCCGGCCCGCGCAATTCGGTCCGCACCGTGTAGAAGCCTCCGGCTTTCACCGCCGGGCCGGCCCAAAGCGTCACGGGATAGTCCGCGCCCCCCAGCAACACGCCCTTGCAGACGCGCAGCTCGTCCCAGCCGTGGAAATGCAGTCCCGGATGCCCGTGCAAGGCCGTGTGCGCCAGCCACTCCGCGATGAAGGCCAGCGGCAGGACCGGCACGCCGTTGATCACATGGGAGGCCAGGAACGGGAAATCCGCCACGCTGACCCTCCGCGTCTGGACCGCGGACATAGCCGCGCTCCGCGCCGGCGTCCGCGCCGCGGGCCGGGCCCCGGCCGGCTGGGATATCGCCACGACCTCCACGGCTCGGCATTCCCCGGCCAGTTCGTCCACCAAAAACCGCCCGCCCTCTTCCAGGCCTATGGCCGCTACGCCCTCCGCGGCGAAAAGCTTCTTCAAAGACTCGTTGACCATCCCCCCGTCCCAGGGGCCCCAGTTAAAAGACGCAACCCGGCAGCCGTTGAGGCGGCGGGAAAGCAGCCGCGCCGCCTTGTTCAAAACCTCGTTGGCCATGGCGTAATCCGACTGCCCGGAGCGCCCGAAGCGGGCCGTCGACGATGAGTAAAGCGCCAGGACCTTGAGCTCGCGCAAGTCCAGGGCTCCCAGGACATGCCGCAGGCCAGCGACCTTGGTCAGGAAGACCGCGTCGAACTGTTCCGGCGTCTTGTCCACGATGAGCTTGTCGGCCAGCACGCCGGCGCCGAAGACCAACCCGCGGACCGGGCCATGCTCCGCCTGGATGCGGGCGATGGCGTCGCCCAGGCCGGCCGCGTCGCGGACATCAGCCTGCACATAAGCCGTGCGCGCGCCCGCGTCCTTCAGGCCGGTCAGATGCGAACGGATCTCCCGGGCGGCCAGCACGGCGCGGCACATCTGGCCCGCCTCTTTCGGAGATTTCTCCGGAGAGCGCGCCAGGATAGCGGACTTGATCGCAGCCTCGCTGCGGCAGGCTTTAAGCCAGTCCTCTTCCTCGCCGGGCAGGGGGCTGCGGCCCATGAGCACGAGGGTGGGGCGCCAGGCCTTGGCCATGGCCCAAGCCGCTTGCGCCGTCACGCCGCGAGCACCGCCGACCACCAGGACCACATCGCCCTGGGCCAGCGGCGGCGCCTGGGGCTGCGGGGCGGCGATCGCCTCGAGCTCGAGCTCCTTGCGGCCGGAAGCCGAAAGCCCGGCTTCCAGCGGCCCCTTGATGAACAGCTCCGCGGCCACGGCCTCGGCCGCGGAGACCGCGTCCTGCCAGGCTGCGGACACATCCAGGGCCTTGCAGGATATCTCGGGCCATTCGCGCGCCGCGGTCTTGGCCAGTCCGGCCAGCCCGCCCTGAACCGGGTCCTGCTCGGACTTCAGGCCAGAAAGGCCGAATTCACCATCCAGCCTTGATACGGTCGCGAACACCGCGCCGCCGTCACCAGCGGCCCGGCGCAGAGCCGGCAGCGCCAGGCGGGTCAAGGCGAAGGCCTGGCACAGGAAATCCTCGGAACCCGAACTCCAAAGCTGGTCCGGTTCCAGCCGCGCCACCGGCGCCAGGACAACCAGACCGGCCAAGGCCTGCGGCGGCCGCAGGCTGTCAATCCCGTCGAGAGAGACGATCCGGGCCGCGTACCCGCGCGCCTTGAGATTCTCGGCCAGGGCCTTGGCCAAACCGTTGCCCTCGTTGACGATCCAGAACGGAAGGCCGGCGCCGAGGCGAACCTCCCGGCCTTGCGCCTTCCGCTCCACGGCCCGCAGCACCGAGCGCGTCAAGACGCCGGCGGCGCTGGGCGCCGCGGCAAGAGCGGCCGGAACGACGGCCGGAGCCGCCTCGCCGGATTGGGAGAGATAGGCCGCAATCTGGCGCAAGGTGCGCAAGGTACCCAGATGCTCGGGCTTGACCTTGGGGGCTTGCGGCAGCTTCTCTTGGATGGCGGAAAGGATCTCCACGCGCTTGATGGAATCTATGCCCAGGTCCGCTTCCAGGTCCATGTCCGGATTGAGCGACTCCGACGGATAGCCGGTCTTCTCGGAGACAACGGCCAGAAGGATAGGCATCACCCCGACATTAGCAGGAGCAACATCGTGCCCGGCAGGGCCGCCAGCGGACAAAAACTCAGCGATCTTGCGCAAGGTGCGCAAGGTGCCCAGATGCTCGGGCTTGACCTTGGGGGCCTGCGGCAGCTTCTCCTGGATGGCGGAAAGGATCTCCACGCGCTTGATGGAATCGATGCCAAGGTCAGCTTCCAAATCCATGTCCGGGTTGAGAGACTCGGACGGATAGCCGGTTTTCTCCGAGACAACGGCCAGAAGGATAGGCA
>CAIRTQ010000112.1 GCA_903881545.1 uncultured Elusimicrobia bacterium | reverse complement strand
TCCGGGACTTCGCCGCCCGCCTGGGCGTCGCGCCGGAGGGCGAGGCCCGGCACAGGCTGGAATGGCTCGGCCTCTTCTCAGACGAGCCTCTGCCGCTGGAGCGGGGTTCCGCCCTGGACGTCATGGTGGCGCGCATGGTGGAGAAGATGTCCTACAGCCCCGGCGAGCGTGACATGCTCGTGATGCATCACGAATTCGTGGTCAAGTACCCGACGCGGGGCAAGGCCGAAAAACTGACCTCCACACTCCTGGACTTTGGCGTTCCGAGTGGCGACTCCTCCATGGCGCGGACCGTGGGCCTGCCCGCGGCCATGGCGGCCCGCCTGATCCTGGAAGGAAGGATCACGGGGGCGGGCGTGCGGATACCGACCGACCCGGCGATCTACGAACCCATCCTATCGGAGCTCGAGCGGATGCCAGACGGCATCCGCTTTCAGGAGCGCGCGATGGCGGTGAGCCTCGATCCCTGAGGGAGCCCCCATGCCTTTCACAGCCGAGCCTTACCGTCTGCCCGGACTCCTGCTCATCAGCGGCCGAGTCTGCCCGGACGAGCGCGGCGTCTTCCAGGAAGGCTACCGCGCCGACGAGTTCCTCGCGCTCGGCGTGCCCCCCCTGGTCCAGGACAACCTGTCGCGCTCCAGACGAGGCGTGGTGCGCGGTCTGCACTTCCAGAAGCCCCCCCGGCCGCAAGGCAAGCTCGTGCGCTGCGTGCGCGGCCGCATCCTCGATGTGGCCGTGGACATCCGGCAGGGCTCGCCCACCTTCGGAAAGTGGGCATCCGTGGAGCTCTCGGACGAGGCCAACCGCTTGCTCTGGATCCCCGCGGGCTTCGCCCACGGCTTCTGCGCGCTGTCCGAGCAGGCGGACGTGATCTACAAGGTCACGGAGTATTTCTCGGCCGCCCATGACGCCGGCATCCGCTGGGATGACCCGACCCTGGCCGTGGCTTGGCCCGACTGCGCCGCAGTGGTGTCGGAAAAAGACCGGCGCCTGCCCCTCCTGCTAGAAGCCGACAACGGCTTCACCTGGTCCTGATTCTTCTCCCGTCCCCCCTATAAACAAGCAGCCCCCGCTTGCGCGGGGGCTGCCGTTTAACTGATTGCGTTCTTACTTAGCGGCCGGGGCCGGAGCGGCGACCGGGGCCGGAGCGGCCTCGGGAGCAACTTTCTTGGCGGCCTTGTGCTTCTTGGCGGCCTTGTGCTTCTTGGCCTTCGGGGCCGCGACGACCGGCGCGGGCTGCGTCATGGCAGCGTCTTGCGGCACGGCGGCAGGCGGGGTCTGGGCAAACACGGACCCGGCAAACCCGAGGACGGCGATCACGGCGACGATGAGCTTTAACATTTTAACGTTATACCTCCATCATGATGTAGCCTCTCTCGCGAGGGGCCCTATTGTGCACATCTATATTACGGGTGAACCGCAAAAAAGTTCGAACCCGCAAAACAATCGATTCTGAACTGCGCCTCCATTATAACAATATCCCCCACGCACCAACAGGGACAAAAATCCCACCCGCGGCCGGCAAAGGACCTGGATTCAAATGAACAACGGGACGATTTTGAAGTCCACGGCGTCGATGAGGCCGCGGTCCGTGATCCGGAGCTCCGGAATCGGCGGCAAGGTCAAGAACGACATGGCCATGTAGGGATTCTGGAGGCGGGAGCCCATGCCCTGAGCCGTGACAATGAGACGGTGCAGTTTCTCCCGCACGAACCCGGCGCCGCGATCCGACATGAGTCCGGCGATGGGCAAGGGCAGCGCCTCCAGGACCTTGCCGGCGGAGGCCGCCGCGATGCCGCCCTGCATCTTGACCACCTGGACCGCGGCCGCGTACATGTCCGCGTCGTGTACGCCGATGACCACAATGTTGTGCGAGTCGTGGGACACGGAGGAGGCGATGGCGCCCTTCTTGAGCCCGAAGCCATGGACCAGGCCCCGGGCGACGCGGCCCGAGGCCATATGCCGCTCAATGACCGCGATCTTGAGCAGGTCGCGGCCGGGGTCGGCGGCCACCAGGCCGCCCTCTGACTTAACCGGCCGGACCAGGCTCCGGGTCGCCAGTTGGTCCGGGACCACGCCGATGACGCGGACCCGGCGGCCCTGCGCCTTAATGGCGAAGTCCTCCGGCTCGATACAGCGCACGTTGATGGTGCCGCCGGCCTTGCCCCCGCGGTCTTCGTCGGCCGGAACCAGGAGCCGCCCGTCCTCGGCCACCAGCCGTCCGTCCTTGAAAACCCGGGAGATGCGGAACTTGCGGAAATCATCGAAGACGATGAGGTCGGCGCGGTAGCCGGGCGCCACCGCGCCCAAGTCCTTGAGGCCGAAATATTCGGCCGCGTTGATGCTGGCCATCTGGATGGCCCGGATGGGGTCCAGCCCCAGGCGGATGGCGGTGCGCACCAGATAGTCTATGTGGCCCTGGCTGACCAGGTCGTCCGCGTGCCGATCGTCGGTGACGAAGAAGAATTTCCGAGAGTTCTCGGAATTGACCATGGGCAGGAGGGCCTTGAGGTTCTTGGCGGCGGTGCCTTCCCGGATCATAATGTACATGCCGGCGCGCAGCTTCTCGCGGGCCTCCGCCGCGGTGGCGCATTCATGGTCAGACTTGATGCCCGCAGAGATGTAGGCGTAAAGATCCTTGCCGCTCACCCGAGGGGCGTGGCCGTCGATGCGCCGGCCGCGCGCGATAGCAATCTTCTCCACGGCGTCCGCGCGGCCGTGGATGACCCCGGAGTAGTCCATCATCTCGGCCAGCCCCAGGACGCGCTCGTCGTTGAGCAGGAGGCTCAAGTCGTGGCCGGAGAGCTTGGCGCCGGCGGTCTCCAGACGGGAGGCCGGCACGCAGGAGGGGAGCATGATGTAGACGCCCAGCACGCCGCCGAGGCTGGAGGCGAGCATGTAGCGGATGCCCTCCAGGCCCAGGACGTTGGCGATTTCGTGAGGGTCGGCCACCACCGTGGTGGTGCCCAGGGGCACGACGACGCGGCCGAACTCCGGGATGCGGAGCATGGAGCTTTCGATGTGGACGTGCCCATCTATAAAACCGGGGGCGAGATATGCGCCGCGCAGGTCGATGGCCTTCTTGGCCCGGTAGTTGCCGAAGCCGACCACGCGGCCCCGATGCACGGCAACGTCGGCGTCGTGGATGTCGCCGGAAAAAGTGTTGATGACGCGGGCGTTGCGCAGAAGGAGGTCAACCCGGCGCTTGCCCCCCGCGATTGCGATGGTTCCCCTGATCTCCGACATCAGCTTGTCCATGTCCCCCCCCACGCCTAGGGATTCTATCATTTGCCATGGGCTCCAGCCGGGCGCCTCCGACCGCTTTTTGCTATACTTTCCTACTTAAATCAAACCATTTTCCAGCGGGGGATATTCTATGCCAGCCAAAAAAAACATCCGGAAGAACATCATCATCATGGGCGCCGCCGGTCGCGACTTCCATGACTTCAATGTTTACTGGAAGAACCAGCCGAACTACCGTGTGGTGGCCTTCACCGCCGCCCAGATCCCGGACATCGCCGGCCGCGTCTATCCCAGGCAGCTCTCCGGCCCGGCCTATCCGAAAGGCATTCCGATCATGGCGGAGAGCGAGATCACCGACCTCATCCGCAAGCACAAGGTCGATGAAGTCGCCTTGGCCTACTCCGACCTTAACCACCTCGATGTGATGCACAAGGCCGCCATCGTCAACGCCGCCGGCGCGGACTTCCGCCTCATGGGCTGGCGCCAGACCATGATTAAGAGCCGCAAGCCCGTCATCGCCATCTGCGCCGTGCGCACCGGCTGCGGCAAGAGCCAGACCACCCGCAAGGTCTGCGAGTACCTCAAGGCCCTAGGCAAGAAGGTCGCGGTCATCCGCCACCCCATGCCCTACGGCGACCTCACCAAACAGATCTGCCAGCGCTTCGCCAAGCTGGAGGACATGGATCTGCACAAGTGCACCATCGAGGAGCGCGAGGAGTACGAGCCGCACATAACGGCCGGCAACATCCTCTACGCCGGGGTGGACTACGGCGAGATCCTGCGCCGGGCCGAGGCCGAGGCCGATGTGGTGGTCTGGGACGGCGGCAACAACGACCTGCCTTTCTACCAGCCGGACCTACACATCGTGGTGACCGACCCGCACCGGCCGGGCCACGAGCTGGCCTATTACCCAGGAGAGACCAACCTGCGCATGGCCGATGTGGTCATCATCAACAAGGTGGACACCGCCGACGCCGACAAGGTCCTGGCAGTCGAGCGCAACATCCGGGCCGCCAACCCCAAGGCTAAGATCATCCGCGCCGCGTCGCCGGTCACGGTGAGCGACCCGGCCGCAGTCAAGGGCAAGCGCGTCCTAGTCGTAGAGGACGGCCCGACCCTGACCCACGGCGAGATGCGCTACGGCGCGGGCCATGTGGCCGCTCGGCGCTACGGCGCCCGGAAGATCGTGGACGCCCGCCCCTATGCCGTGGGCTCCATCAAGGCGACCTTCGCGAAATACACGCACATCACGGACATCCTGCCCGCCATGGGCTACGGGGACAAGCAGATGGCCGACCTGCGCAAAACCATCGACACCACCCCCTGCGACCTGGTCATCGTCGGGACGCCCATCGACCTGACCCGGCTGCTGAAGATCAACAAGCCCTCGGTCCGAGTCACCTACGACCTGCGGGAGGCCGGCGGCGGGCTGCGCGCTTGCGTGGCCAAGGCCGCGGCCCGCTGAGAGAGGCGCGGATATGATCACCACCGCAACCCCTGAGAGCAAGTCCCCCACCCAGGAGCTCATCGAGCTTTCTGAGCGGCACGGCGCCCACAACTACCACCCCCTGCCCATCTGCATCAGCGAGGGCAAAGGCGTCTGGGTCAAGGACCCGGAAGGCTGCAAGTACCTCGACATGCTCAGCTCCTACTCCGCCCTGAACCACGGCCACCGCCACCCGGCGGTCATGCAGGCCTTGCTGGCCCAGGCCAAAAAGGTCACCCTGACCTCGCGGGCTTTCCACAACGACCAGCTTGGCCCATTCCTGAAAGAGCTCGCGGACCTGACCGGCTTCGCCATGGCCCTGCCCATGAATTCCGGCGCTGAAGCGGTCGAGACCGCGGTCAAGACCGCGCGCAAGTGGGGTTGCCTGAAGAAGGGCGTGGCGCAGGACCAGGCCGAGATCATCGTGGCCGCGAACAACTTCCACGGCCGCACCGTGACCATCGTCGGCTTCTCCACCGAGGAGCAGTACCGCCGCGACTTCGGGCCGTTCACGCCCGGCTTCAAGGTGGTTCCCTTTGGCGACGCCGCGGCCCTGCGGGCCGCGATCACGCCCCAGACCGTCGCCTTCCTGGTCGAGCCCATCCAGGCCGAGGCCGGCATACTCCTGCCGCCGCCGGACTATTTCCAGGCGGTCCGGGAGATCTGCACCCAATCCAACGTCCTGCTCGTGCTCGATGAGATTCAGACCGGCATGGGCCGCACCGGCCGGATGTTCGCCTTCGAGCACGAGGGCATCCGGCCCGACGTCCTGGTGCTGGGCAAGGCCCTGGGCGGAGGCGTACTGCCTATATCGGTGGTCTGCGCCCAGCCCGAGGTCATGGACGTCTACAAGCCCGGCGACCACGGCTCCACATTCGGAGGCAACCCGCTGGCCTGCGCGGTCGCCCGCGCCGCCATGCGCGCGCTCAAGGACGAGGGGCTCGTGGAGCGCTCGGCCCGCATGGGCGAGTACCTCATGGGCAAGCTACGCGCCCTCAAGAGCGGCTATGTCAAGGAGGTCCGCGGTCGGGGTCTGCTGGTCGGAATCGAACTGCATGCCTCGGCCGGCGGCGCGCGGCGCTTCTGCGAGAGTCTCATGCACCGCGGGATGCTGTGCAAAGAGACCCACGAGCATGTCATCCGCCTGGCCCCGCCCCTGGTCATCTCGGAAAAAGAAATCGACTGGGCGATGGCCCGTCTCAAGAAAGTCCTGGCCGGATGAAGTAAGGGAGAATCGCTGATATGAAGACCAAACAACTGAGCAACGCCCGCAGGAGCCTCGCCAGCCTCAGCGACGTGACCAAGGCCGAACTGGAAGCCTGGTTCGACCTCGCCCTGCGGCTCAAGGGCGAGACCAAGGCCGGCAAGCCCCAGAACATCCTCGCCGGCAAAAACCTGGCCATGATCTTCCAGAAGTCCTCCACCCGCACCCGCGTCTCCTTCGAGATCGCGATGCGCCAGCTGGGCGGCGGCGCCCTCTACCTCTCCGGCAACGAGCTCCAGCTCGGCCGCGGCGAGACCATCGCGGACACGGCCCGGGTCCTCTCCCGCTATGTCGACGGCATCATGGCCCGGGTCTTCGCCCACTCCGACATCGTGACCTTGGCCAAGTACGCCACGGTCCCGGTCATCAACGGGCTTTCGGACTTCTCCCACCCCTGCCAGGCCGTAGCCGACTACCTCACCGTCCTCGAGCACAAGGGCCGGCTGACGGGCCTGACCCTGGCCTATGTCGGCGACGGCAACAACGTGGCCCACAGCCTGCTCTTCGGCGGGGCCAAGCTGGGAGTCAACGTGACCATCGTCTGCCCCAAGGGCTATGAGCCCCAGAAGGCCGTGGTGGACCGCGCCGAGAGCGACGGCCGCCAGAGCGGGGCCCGGATCATCGTCAGCGACGACCCGGCCGCGGTCAAGGGCGCGGACGTCATCTACACGGATGTCTGGGCCAGCATGGGCCAAGAGGCCGAACACGCCGAGCGCGTGCGCATATTCAAGCCTTACCAAGTCAACGCGCGGCTCATGGCCATGACCGGGAAAAAGGACGCCCTCTTCATGCACTGCCTGCCCGCCCATCGCGGCGAAGAGGTGACCGACGAGGTGGTGGACAGCCCCAATTCGGTCGTCCTCGACGAGGCGGAGAACCGCCTGCACGCGCAAAAGGCCATCCTGGTCAGCCTCATGGCCTGACATGCCGGCAGGGAGTCCCGCAGAACGCCACAAGCGTTCCGTCGCCCTCTTTTCGGTCTGCGCCGCCGTAATCCTGACTGCCACCAAACTAGGCGTTGGCCTATGGACCAACAGCCTGGGGCTCCTGTCCGAAGCGGCTCATTCCGGGTTGGATCTTGTCGCTGCCGGCATGACCTTGTGGGCGGTCTCCATTTCCGGCCGCCCGGCAGACGAACGCCACGCCTACGGCCATGGCAAGATTGAAAACCTCTCCGCGCTTTTCGAGACCATTCTCCTTCTAGGCACAAGCGTTTGGATCGTCTGGCAAGCTATGGGGCGACTCTTTTTCAAGGCAGCCCAGGTGGAGGTCAATGTCTGTTCGTTTCTGGTCATTACCCTTTCCATCATGGTCAATACGGTCAGCTCTCGCGCTTTAAGCCGCGCCGCGCACCAGCACCAGAGTCAGGCCTTGGAGGCTGATGCCCTGCATTTCTCAACAGACGTCTGGTCTTCCTGGGTGGTTTTAGCCGGCTTGGCGGGCGTTTTGGCGGCCCGTCGTTTCGGCTGGCCATTCTTAGCTCAAGCGGACGCTTTTGCGGCCCTGGGCGTGTCCGGCGTCGTGGCCTGGGTTTGCTGGAAAATCGGCGAGAAATCGATTAATGATCTGCTCGACGCTTCGCCCCGCGAACTGCAAGAGAAGGTCGCGGCCGCGGCGCGGGTCGAAGGCGTCACCGAGGTCCGCCAGGTGCGCGTACGCCGCAGCGGCCCGGCGGTCTTCGCGGATGTGGTGGTAGCGGTAGGCCATGCGATCGGCCTGGAACGGGCGCACGCGGCTGCGGACCGGGCGGAGCAGTCCGTCCGCGCCGCCCTGCCCGGCGCAGACGTGGTGGTGCATGTGGAGCCCTGCGCGGACAAGGACGATCCCCTGACCATGGCTAGGGTCCTGGCCGAGCGCCATGGCCTGGGAGCACACGGCCTACGCATATACGAGGAAGACGGCCGCCGCTACCTGGAGCTGCACCTCGAAGTCCCCGCGGACCTCCGCCTGGATGAGGCGCACGACCTCGCCGGCCGATTCGAATCCGACCTGCGCCAAGCCGTCCCTCAACTGGCCGACGTGGTGACCCATATCGAACCGGTCGGCGAACGGCCCTGCTCCCCCCAATCGGATCCCCGGTCGGAGGCCAGCGTGCTGGCGGCACTACAGGGCTTCCTGCCTTCCGCGGGGGCGACGGCGCACGACGTCAAAGTGCGCCGGGTGGCCGGGGAGCTCGCCGTGTCCCTGCACTGCGTCCTGGAGCGCGGCATGGGCGTCAAGCAGGCGCACGACCTGACCGTGCTCCTGGAAAAACACTTGCGCGCGGCCGTGCCGGACTTGGGCCGCGTGGTCGTCCACGTCGAGCCGCCAGAGGTGGAGTAGGCCTTCCGTCCCCTTTTATAATATTTTGACTTTGGCGCTCTACTTTGCCATAATCTGATCCATCCACACAGCCCAAGGGAGGAAACCCATGATCCACCAGCTGCCCGAACTACCATACGCCAAGGACGCGCTCGCGCCGCACGTCTCGGCCGAGACCATCGACTTCCACTACGGCAAGCACCATAAGACTTATGTGGACAACCTGAACAAGTTCCTGGCGGGAAACCCCTTGGCAGAAGAGACCTCCTTGGAAGCCGTGGTTCGCAAGGCCCCGCAGGGGCCCCTATTCAACAACGCTGCCCAGGTTTGGAACCACACCTTCTACTGGAACAGCCTCCAGCCTCGCGGCGGCGGCGAGCCCACCGGTGAACTGGCGCAGGCCGTGGCCAAGTCCTTCGGTTCCTTCGCCAAATTCCAGGAAGAGTTCACCGCGAAGGCCATCGGCCACTTCGGCTCCGGCTGGGCCTGGATCGTGGCCCGCGACGGGAAAATCGTAGTCGAGACCACTGCCAACGCGGGAACCCCGCTGGCCGCCGGAGGGACGCCGCTGCTCACCTGCGACGTGTGGGAACACGCCTATTACATCGACTACCGCAACGCTCGGGCCAAATATGTAGAGAGCTGGTGGAAGCTCGTGAACTGGCAGTTCGCGGCCAAGAACCTGGAAGCCGCGAAGTCCTCAGCCCGCTGAAGCCCTAGGATTCCGGCTCCGGCTCGGGCTCCGGTTCGGGGTGGTAGTCGATCTCCGCCCGATACTGTGCCTGACAGCCGCAGAGTTCCTTGGAACCGGGGTAGGCCGGCTCCCGGCACGGCAGGACGCTCTCGCTCAGAGGCCGCCGGACCTGGACAGCCTGCGCGATGATGTCCCAAAGGTCGAACTTGCCCTTGCCGCAGCGCCCCGGGCAATCCAGGCGAAAACGGCTGGCCTCACCAGAGTCCAGGTCCAGCATATGCTCATCAAGGACTTGGTTCTGGGCGCTCAAGAACTGGACCTGGAGCTTGAAGCTCTTCACGGACGGAAACAACGTCTCCGCCCCGCCCTGCTCACGGTGGCGCTGGGCCTCGGCGCGCTGGACCTTCTCCTCGTTCTTGTTGGAACCCTTGGCGTGCTTGCGTTTGCGGAAGAATCTAGCCATAAACCTCTCCTAGGCGACGAACCGCTTCATAATCAGGCAGGCATTAGTCCCGCCAAACCCGAAGGAGTTCGAAAGGGCGTACTCCACCTTGGCTTCGCGCGCCTTGTTGGGCACGCAGTCCAGGTCGCACTCCGGATCCGGGTTCTCGTAGTTGATGGTGGGAGGCACCTTACCGTGATAGACCGTCAGGGCCGCGATGCCCGCCTCCACGCTGCCGGCCGCGCCCAACAGGTGCCCGGTCATGGACTTGGTCGAGCTGACCATGAGCCCCTGGCTAGCGTAGGCGCCGAAGACCTTCTTGATGGCCATGGTCTCCAGCTTGTCGTTGAAGGGAGTGGAAGTCCCGTGCGCGTTGATGTAGCCGATCTGTTCTGGCTTGAGGCCCGCGTCGTTGATGGCGTTGGCCATCACCCGGCAGGCGCCGTCCCCGTCTTCGGACGGGGCGGTGATATGGTAGGCGTCTCCGGACATCCCGTAGCCCACCAGCTCCGCGAAGATGCGGGCTCCCCGCGCCTGCGCCAGCTCCAGTGCCTCCAGGATCAGGAGGCCGGAGCCCTCTCCCATCACGAACCCGTCGCGCTCCTTGTCGAAAGGCCGGCTGGCGCGCTGGGGCTCCTCGTTGCGCCGGGACAGGGCCCGCATGTTGCCAAACCCGCCCACGGCCAGGGGCGTGATGGCTGCCTCGGAGCCCCCGCAGATCATGGCGTCGGCGTCCCCGCGCTGGATGATGCGGTAAGAATCCCCCACCGCGTGCGCGCCCGAGGAGCAGGCGGTGCAAGTGGCGGTGTTGGGGCCCTTGGCGCCGGTGCGGATGGAGACCTGCCCTGCCGCCAGGTTAATGATGCAGGACGGGATGAAGAAGGGCGATATCTTGCGCGGCCCGCCATTCATGAGCGCGGTATGCTCGGACTCGATAGTGGAAAAGCCTCCGATGCCGGAGCCGACGTTGACTCCGACGCGGACCGCGTTGTCCGGGGTAATGACCAAGCCCGACGACTTCACGGCGAAATCTGCGGCGGCGATGGCGTACTGAATGAAGGGGTCCATCTTCTTGACTTCCTTCTTCTCGACCCAAAGCGATGGATCGAAGCCCTTGAGCTCTGCGGCGATCTTGGTGGAGAACAGGGTGGTGTCGAACTTCGTGTTGAGGCCCACGCCGCTCTTCCCCTCCATGAGGGCGCTCCAGGTGAGCTCCGTCCCGATGCCGACAGGTGTCACCAAACCGATGCCCGTCACGACCACTCTGCGTTTCAAAATACTGCCTCCTACGAATCTTGAGATGAAAGCAAGGTTAAATGATACAAAAATGGCCGGCTCCGCGCACGAAGCCGGCCTTAACGCTCCCTGGGATGCGCATGGGCGACCGCTGCGTGGTGGGCACGATGCCGACCGTGCTCTACGAAACTACCCTGGAAGCTGGCGCGTCGCTCAGAGATGGCCCATCATCAGGCGTAAGGCGCCCGCGGCGGCGCTGGCGAAGGCCAGGTTGAACGCCACGATGCCAGCGGCCTGCTTCCACCCCGCCTCCCGCACAAGGATGGAGAGGCTCGCGATGCACGGCAGGTAAAGCGTCAGGAAAACCGCCGCCACCACGGACTGGCCCGCGCTCAAGTGGAAAGGCGCCAGCATGGCGATGGAGACGTCCTTACGCAGGAAGCCCAAAACCATCAAGGACACGGTGTCCGACGGCAGGCCGAGCACGCCGGTCACCAGCGGCCGGAAGAGCCCGCTAAGGCCGCGTAGCAGGCCGGCCATATCGCAGAGGTTGACCGCGGCCACGCCCGCCACGATCATGGGCACGGCCTCGAAGAGGAAGCTCTTAACCCGCAGCCACAGCTTGGCCATAAGCACGCCCGCCCGGGGCCGCTGGTAAGGCGGTATCTCGACAAAGAGTTCGGGGTAGTCTCCCTTGAGCATGCTGTGCAGCAGCAGTCCTGAAAGTACGCCCACGCCGGCCACGGCCCCGAAGGTGATCGCCACATAGAAGAAGCCGAACTTGCCGACTTGGCTGAGGATCATAGCGCTCTGCGGCAGGCAGGGGGCTATCATGAGCGTCAGGGCCATGGCGATGACACGCTCGCGCGGAGTCTCCAGCACGCGCGTGGCGAGCAAGGCCGGGACCTTGCAGCCCAGGCCCAGGATCAAGGGGATGGCGCCGTAGCCGTGCAGACCCAGGCGATGCAGCGCGCGGTCCAAAAGCACCGCCAGGCGCGGCAGGTAGCCGAGGTCCTCCAGGTAGCCCAACACGAAGTAGAAGGCGACCAGATAGGGCAGGACCGACACCAGCGGGATATAGAGCCCGGTGGTGAGTACGCCAAAGGAGTTCATGGGGTCGGTCCCCGTGCCCACCAAAAAAGCCCGGGTGGCCGGCCCCATAGGGATGAGCCCGACCGCGCGTTCCACCAAGGGCAGGTAGGCGCGGCTGAAAAGCGGATCCAAGACAAAACGGATGGCTCCTTCAGCCGTAGCGCGCACCGCCAGGAAGGCTCCGGCCAAAACCGCCAGGGCCATGGGGAGGCCGGTGGCCGGCCGTATGGAAAGCTCCGCCAGGCGTTCAGCGACCCCGGGGTGCTTGTGCGAAATGGTCTGCACCCCACGGCTGAGCTCGCCGATGAGCTTCCATTTACCGTCGTCGCCGGCGGGGATCGGTAGGGGCTGCGGGGCCGCGCTGTGCAGATGCTCCCGCACGGCCTGCTCCAGCTCGTGCAGGCCCTCGCCGCTGACGGCCACGAACGGGACCACAATCGCGCCCAGGCGCCGCCCCAGCTCCGGGGCGTCAATAGAGACGCCGCGCAGGGCGGCCTGATCCCACTTGTTGAGCAGGATGATGACCGGTGTCCCGCGCTCCATGAGCTGCAGGGCCAGGAGGAGGTTGCGCTCCAGGTTGGTGGAGTCAACCACATTTACGACCAAGGCGCCAGGACTCTCCGCTATCATCCGGCAGGCGACCTCCTCCGCGGCGCAGGTGGCCGCCAGGCTGTAGGTGCCGGGGACATCCACGACCTGGAACCGCCCCCCCCCCAGGCGCGCGGAACCCGAAACGAATTCAACGGTCGTGCCTGGATAATTGGAGGACATGACGCGCAGGCCGGTCAGGCGGGAGAAGACCACGCTTTTGCCCACGTTGGGGTTGCCGGTCAGGAGCAAGGTGCGTTCGCGGACTCGCACCTGGATCTTGTCGGCCATGCCGCGGCCTATGGCCACGGTAGAGCCCATGACCTCGACCAACACCGGCCCGCCGTTGCCTGAGTCCGCGGCGCGGCGTATCTCGCGGCCCTCATGCAGACCCATGGCGCTGAGTTTTTCCTTGAACGCGCCGTCCCCGTCCACCGACGCGATGACGGCCCGCTCTCCCGGCCGCAGGGTCAACAGGCTGGCGGGCGCGGGGATCATGGCCGCCTCCTGCCGCGGGCGGCTACGCAGCGCGGGCAATAGCCGGTGACCTCCAGGGAATGCCCGACAATCTGGAAGCCGCGACGCCTGGCCTCGGCTTCCTGCAGGCGCTCGATGGCGAGGCTGGTGAACTCGACCACCGTCCCGCAGCCGAGGCAGGTCATATGGTCATGGTGGGCCTTGCCAGCCGCGGCTTCGAAGCGGCGCCGCGGTGCGGCCGCGTCGGTGCTGGCCGCGATGCCCAGCCGTGCGAAAAGCTTCAGGGTCCGGAACACGGTGGCGCGCCCCAATGGCGCGCGGCCCCGGCGCAGGGCTTGGTAAATGCCCTCGGCCGAAGCGTGCGCCCCGGCTGCGGCCAGGTGCCGCCAGATGAGGCGGCGAGGCCGCGTCAGGCGCAGACTGCCGTTGGCGAGCAGGGCGGAAATATCGGAGTCAGCGCGATCAGGCATAATGATATTGATATCTCAATATCATTTATAGCATATAACATCCGATCTTACAAAACAAAAGGGACGCCAACCGCACCACCTTCCGGCCAGAGCTGATTTCAGGATTAACTCTTCGAAGCGACGCGCTTGCGGCCGCCCGGACCCGTGCCCGGCCAGCGCCCTAAGGCGCGGATGCGCCGGTCCAGACAGCCATGGCAGGCATCCGCGTTCTCTGAGATGCAGGCCTTGTTCGGATAGATCTCATAGGCGGCACGATAGCGCACCGGCGTGAGGTTGGGCATGACCACGTTGGCGCCGCGCCGCAGGCCCATTTCACGGCCCTGTTCTGGCTCGATGGTGGCCAAGGCCGTAGTGCTGGGAATGTTGGCTACCGGGCACAGCAGCCGGGCTAAAGCAATCGCCTTGCAGGTCATCTCGGCGGTCGCGGGAACCTGCGCGCCGGCGCGCAAAGCCCGCGGCATCCAGCCGGATCCCAGCGGGGTGCCCGGATGCGGCAGAAACGGACCAACCCCGATCATGTCGAGTTCCATAGTCTGGAATGCCAGAAGATCATGGGCCAGGCTCCCAAAGGTTTGCCCGGGGATGCCGACCATGACCCCGCTGCCCACTTCGTAGCCCAGGCAGCCCAGGACCTTCAGCAAAGCCATCCGGTCCGACCTCTTGTCCGGCAGGCTGGGATGGATCTTGGCGAAGAGCTCCGGGTCCGAGGTCTCAAAGCGCAATAGATAACGGTCCGCGCCCGCCTCGCGCCAGGCGCAGAATTCCTCGGGCTCGCGCTCGCCCAGGGAAAGCGTCACGGCCAAGGGCGTCTCGGATTTGATGCGGCGGACCAGTCCGGTGATCCGGTCCTTCCGCAATCCCGGATCCTCGCCCGCTTGCAAGACCACGGTGCCGTAGCCGAATCCGACCGCCTGCTTGACGGCGGCCATGATCTCGTCGTCGCTCATGCGGTAGCGAGGCAGCTTGGAGTTGGCCACGCGCAGCCCGCAATAGCAGCAGGCCCGCACGCAGTGGTTGGATATCTCGATGAGGCCGCGGCGATGCACCGCATCCCCGACGCAGCGCCGGCGCAGCCGGTCCGCGCGGCCCCAGAGCTTCTTCAGGCGCGCGGGATCCTCCTCGCGCAGCCAAGCCAAGACCTCCGCCCGTGTCATCGTCACAGGTAGATATCCCTCTCGCCCGAGCGGACGCGCTCCAGGAGCCCTCTGACCTTGGTGCGCACCGGCCCCGGGACATCCGTCTCTATCATCCGGTCGATGGCGGCAAATCCCTTCTTCGATAGTCCGGGGCCGCCAAAATCGCACAGGTACTCCGCAAAGGTCAACAGGGCGTTGGGCAGGCAGTGCGCCTTGATGAGCCCGGGCTTGGCCAGGTCCATGAAGTCCTTGCCGACCCGGCCCAGCCGATAGCAGCCGGTGCAGAAGGAAGGGATATGCCCCTGATCGAGTACGTCCTCCACCACTTCCCGCAAGGGCCGCGAATCTCCCACCGAGAACTGGCCGGATTCGGACTGGTCTCCGGCGGCATAGCCGCCCGGATCGGTCCGCGAGCCGGCCGATATCTGGGAGATCCCCAATTCTAAAGCCGCGCGCCGGATCGCCACGCCCTCGCGGGTGCTCAGGATCATCCCGGTGTAGGGAACGGCCAAGCGCAGGACCGCGATGATCTTGAGGAAATCCTGGTCCGAGACCGCGTGCGGGGGATTGCGGCTCAAGGGCGAGCCCAAGGCCGGCTCCAGGCGCGGCACCGAGATCGTATGCGGACCCACGCCAAAACGCTCCTCCAAGTGCCGGATATGCGCCAGCATGGCCAGGACCTCGAAGCGCCAATCGGAGAGCCCGAAGAGCACGCCGATGCCCACGTCGTTGATTCCGGCCTCCAAGGCCCTGTCCATGACCTCCAGCCGGTTGCGGTAATCCGCCTTGGACCCCTTCCGGTGCAGACGGCTATAGGTCGGCTCGTGGTAGGTCTCCTGAAAGCACTGGTAGGTGCCGATATCCTCGGCTTTGAGGGCGCGGAACTCCTCCACGCTCAAGGGCGCGATGTTCACATTGACGCGACGGATGTTGCCATGGCTTTTGCGGACGGAATAGACCGTCCGGATGCTCTTGAAGATGTACCCCAGCCCGCCCTCGGGATAGTCCTCTCCCGAGACCATCAGGACGCGCTTGTGGCCCTGATCGATGAGCTCCTCCGTCTCCTTGCGGATCTCATCCTGGGACAAGGCCCGGCGCGGCAGGCTGCGGTTGGCCTCCCGGAAGGCGCAGTAGGGGCAGTCGTTGCCGCAGAGGTTGGATATGTAGAGCGGAGCAAAATAGACGATCCGGTTGCCGTAGATCTCCCGCTTGGCCCAGCGCGCGGCATCGAAGCATTCCTGCACGAGCTCCGGGTCCTGCGTGGCGAGCAGGGTCAGGACATCGGGATCGGACAAACCTTTGAGTTCTCGGGCCCGGCCCAGCACTTCGCGCACCCGAGACCGCTCCGGCTTCGGCGCGGACTCCAGCCGAGTCTCTATATCCTTGCCGTCCACGATATTCATGACTGTCTCCGTCCGTCGCCGGCTTCCTGGGCTTGGCGAAAAGCCTCATGGGCCGCCGGGAAAGGCTTGAGTACCCGCCCCGCCACACCCTGCAGGGCGGCGATGGCCACGCCATAGTTCGTGACCGGCACCCCGGCCCGCCCGGCCTCGGCCAGCCGGCCGAGCATCTCCCGGCGGTTCATGGTGCAGGCCCCGCAATGGACGACGAGCCGATAAGTCGAAAGATCCTCGGGAAAATCGTGGCCGCTGCAGACCAAGATATCCAGGCCCACCCCGGTGAACTGGCGCAGCCAGCGGGGGATCTTGACCCGGCCGATGTCGTCTTCCAAGGCGTGGTGGGTGCAAGCCTCGGCGATGAGCACGCGGTCGCCCTCGCGCAGTTGGGAGAGCCCTCCCGCGCCCCGGGCTGCGGCCACGAGGTCGCCCTTGGCGCGCGCGAAAAGGATGGAGAAGGTGGTGCATGGGACGTCCGAAGGCACATCGGCCGTGACCTTGAGCACGGCCTGCGAGTCACAGACCACGAGGTCAGGCTTTTGGTTGAGGCGCCCCAGGATAGCCGAAAGCTCGCGCTCCTTGACCACGAGCGCGGCCGCGTCACTATCCAGAGCCTCGCGGATGCTCTGCACCTGCGGGAGGATGAGCCGGCCTTTAGGCGCCTGTAGGTCGATGGGCACCACGAACACAACCAGGCCGCCGGCTGGCACGAGGTCCGAAATCAGGGGCGGGGCCTGGCGCAAGACCTCGGGAGCCGCCGCTTGCAGAGCCGCTTTGAGGCCGGCCAGGAATACCTCCCGGTCTTCGGGCCTGCGGCAGGATACGGTCAAGACATGGGCGGACCTGCGGCGCAGCGCCTCCAGCTCCTCCGCAGACGGCTGGCGGAGATCGATTTTATTGACCACCAGGATCAAAGGCAGCTCATGTTCCGCGCAGGACTTGAGGATGGAATCCTCGACCTCTCCCCAAGCCGACGCCTCCAGGATGAGCAGGACCGCGTCGCAGCGGCGGAAGGCCGCGGCGGTCTTCTGCCGGCGCCGGTCGCCTAACGCGGACGCGTCGTCCAAACCGCCCGTGTCCAGGAAGAGCACCGGGCCCAAGGGCAGGAGCTCCATCGCCTTCTCCACCACGTCCGTGGTGGTGCCGGCCACGGGCGAGGTCACGGCCACATCGGAGCCGGCGATGTAATTGAGCAGGCTCGACTTTCCCGTGTTGGTCCGCCCGAATAGGCCGATCTGAAAGCGCACCGCCTTGGGAGATCCGTTCATCGGGGCGCCCCCGCTTTGCGGCTGTATCCTAAAGCGGTCAGGTTCTCCGGAGAAAGGGTCTCGGTCACGACCTGGGCCCCGAACTTCTCCACCAGGAAGGCGTGGCAATCCCCCCCGCCCCGCTTCTGAAATTCCTCGGCCAGGCCGCTGGCCCCCTCGTAGCCGAGCCGGGCGACGAAGGCGGTGATGAGCCCGGGGCTCCGCCAGAGCGCCTCACGGCAGCGCTCCTCGTCGGCGGCGATGCCGTCGATGTGCGCGGCAAGACGGCCGTCGAGCTCCGTCAGCAGCTCCAGGGATTCCAAGAGGGCGGCCGCCAGCAGCGGCAGGAGTTCGCTGATCTGCAGATGCGCCCGGCTGACCACCTCGGTCACCAACAGGTCGTTGGCGATGGTCTTGAGCGCGACCTGAGACGCCAGCTCGAAAAGGACCGGGTTGATCTTGCCTGGCATCACGGTGGAGCCCGCCTGCAGGGCGGGTAGCCGGATCTCGCCGAGCATGGCCAGCAGGCGCAGGTCCCCGGACATCTTCAGCAGAGTCGAGGCATGGGCCTTGAGGATGCCGGAGACTTCGACGAACACGTCGGCCCCCGCGGTCTCCGCGACCAGGTTCTCGGCCCGAGCCAGGGGCAGTCCCGTGACCTCGCGCAGGCGCTCCACGACCAGGAAGATGTACTCTCGCGGCGCGGTCAGTCCCGTACCCAGGGCGGTGCCGCCGAGGTTGACCGTGCGCAGCCTTTCTTCGCATTTGAAGGTCCGCCAGCGGTCACGGCCCACGGCTTCGGCAAAAGCGGAAAACTCCATCCCCAAAGTCATGGGCACGGCCTCCACGAGCTCCGTGCGCCCGATCTTAAGGACGCGAACGAAGGCCTGCTCCCGGCGCTGCAGTGCCCCTTGCAGCGCCGCGATCGCAACGGCCAGGCTGCGGAAGGAATGGATGGCGGCGACCTTAAGGGCCGTCGGATAGACATCGTTGGTAGACTGGTGCAGATTGATATCGTCGATGGGACGCACCAGGGCGCGGTCCGCCCGTCGGCCGCCGAGCAGTTCGCTGGCGCGGCCCGCCAGGACCTCGTTGACATTCATGTTGGTGGAGGTCCCGGCTCCACCCTGGAGGCCGGATAATGGGAACTCCGCGTCCCAGCGGCCCTGGATCACCTCGTCGGTGGCCACGATGATGGCCTCGGCCTTGCGCGCCTCCAGGAATCCTAGTTCCCGGTTGGTCAGGCAGCAGGCTTTCTTGACCTGGGCCAGGGCCCGGATCAGCGCCAGAGGGACCCGAGCGCCCCCGGCCGAGTTCTCCAGGGCCCGCAGGGTGTGCACGCCCCAGAGCCGCTCGGCCGGAACTTCCCGAGCGCCCAGCAGGTCCGTCTCCGTCCGCGCGCTCCTGGCGTCGTCCATGACATCGTCCGCGAGGCCTACATATCCCCGGCCGGAAGCCGGGAGATATCCTCGAGAGTGAAGACCGGGCCGTCCTTGCACACATAGACGCTGCCCACGTTGCAGCGGCCGCACTTGCCCACGCCGCACTTCATGCGGTTCTCCAGGGTCGTGTAGATATCCTTGGCAGAGAATCCCAGGCCGGCCAGCACGGGCAAGGTGAGCTTGATCATGATGGGCGGGCCGCAAAGCACGGCGACGCAGTTCTGCGCCGAGGGGGCCAGTTCCTTAAGCACGGCGGGCACGAACCCAACCTTGCCCTTCCAATCCGGCGTCTGGCCGCCCGGGTCCACGGTGGTCACCAAGGTCACGTCCGGCCGCGCCGCCCAATCGGCCAGCTCGTCCTTGTAGACGAGGTCAGCCGCGGTGCGGGCCCCGTAGAGCACCGTCACCTTGCCGAACTCCGCGCGGCGGTCCAAAATATTCCAGATGACGCTGCGCATCGGCGGCAGGGCGATGCCGCCCGCAATGAACAATAGGTCGCGCCCCTTCCAGTCCTCGATAGGGAAATGGTTTCCGTAAGGTCCGCGGAAGGTAATGGCCTGGCCGGCCTCGAGTTCCTGCAGGGCTTGGGTCACGCGCCCAACCTTGCGGAAGGTGCACTCGATGTAGCCGTCCCGGGTGGGCGGGCTGGCCACGCAGAAGGTGGACTCCCCCTCCCCGGGCACGCCGTAGAGGCCAAACATGCCCACACGGTAGCGCTGGAAGAACTCGGCGCGTTCCGTTTCCTCGGCGAACTTGAGCCGGAAGGTGCGCACGTCCGGCGCCTCGTCGCGCGCCGTCTCGATGCGCATGAGGAAAGGCTTATAAAGGTCGTCGTTCATCTTCCCAGGGCCTCGATGCGTTCGCAGGTCGCGGCGATCGCCATGCCCGCCTGGCAGAGCCTTGAGCAGCGGCCGCAGCCCGTGCAGGCGAGCGTCTTGAACTTTTGCGGATAGATGCTGAATTTATGCATCACGCGCTGGCGCCAGCGCGCGGATTGGTCCGGCCGCGGATTGTGCCCGCTGGCATGCAAAGTAAAAAGTCCGAAGCCGCAGGAATCCCAGTTGCGCAGGCGCCGGCACTCCGCGTGGTCCGTCTCGTCCTGGAGGTCGAAGCAATGGCAGACCGGGCAGGCATAGGCGCAGGCGCCGCAGCCCAGGCAGGCCAGCGCGGCCTCCTTCCAGAAGGGCGACTCGAAGTTGGCGGCGAGCCAGCGCCCCACGGCTTCCGAATCAAACCGCCGCGGCAGTACCGCCGGCGCATCCAAAGCCGCCGGGCCTTCGCTGAGTGTGCCGGCAGCCGCTTGGGCCAGGGCACGGCCTTTCTCCGTCAGCTCATCCAGAACCAAGAGCTGGCCGCCGTCCGCGGGCCGCAGGATCGCGTCGGCGCCCGCGACGCCGTCCGGAGCGCCGCCCACGCTCGTGCAGAAGCAGTGCTCGTCCGCTTTGGAGCAGGCCAGGCTCACGACGGTCATGGCCTGCCGGCGGGCGTTGTAGGCCCCGTCGCGGTAATCCCAATTAAAGACCGCGTCGAGCGCGGTCAGCGCCGCGGCGTCGCAGGGGCGCGCGCAGAGCACGACAGTCTTGACCGCGGAGCGCTCGACCGGCGCCGGCGAGAAGCCCCCCGGCTCCAGCGCGAACCGGGCCACCACCTCGCTCCGGGGGAACAGGAAGTCCTTCGACGAATTGGCCGGCACCGCGCCCGGCGCGATGGCCAGGCCCGGAGCCCACTCCCGGAAGCGGACAACGCCGCCCTCTTCTATGGGAGCCACGACGCAATAGCCCGCCGCACTGAGAGCCTGCGCCAAGTCAGGTAATCGTCTAGTTTCTATGGTTTTCATCGCATGTAGGAGTGGTCGTCGTCCGCGCTCCAGCTCCCGATGAGCGGCTTGGCCTCCGGGTCGTAGCCCGGACGCGAGCCGAACTCTTCGAGCGCTTCCCGGTCCAGCACGGCGTTGAGCAGCATGAGCGGCAGGCCCTGCGGGCAGGCGGCCTCGCAGGCGCCGCAGAGCGTGCAGCGGCCGCTCTGGTGGAAGGCGCGCATGACGCTCCAGGTGTAGTTACCGTGGCCCAAGGCCGCGGTCGATATCCACTGCGGCGCGTTCTTCTCCACGATGCAGCGGCTGCAGTAGCAACCGGGGCAGGCGGCGCGGCAGGCATAGCAGCGGGTGCATTTAGAGAACTCGGCCTCCCAGAACGCGGCGCGCTCCGCCGGGCTCTTTTGCAAGAGCCCTTGGACGCGCTCCAGCAGGGCCGGCTCGGGCGCCAGGGTGGAGTATTTCGCGCGCAACAGCTCCGCCACCCCGGCGGCGTCAAAGGTCCCCAGGAAGGAATCCCCGTCCACGGCCAGGGCCAGGACCTGTCCCGGCGGAAGCTGGGATTCGGCAGTCAGCACGACGATGCTGCGCAGGACCGCCGGCGGGGCCACGACCGCGACCGGCAGACGGGCGCGGATCTCCGGCTTGCCCAGATAGGCGGCGAGGTTCTGGCGGCAGGAGGCGTCGTAGGCCAGCCGGCCGCAATCCTCGGGCTTCGCCGCGAAGAACGCCGGGCGTCCCTTCCGGTCCTCATAACCGATGACCAGGGAAACGCGCTTTTCCCTCAAGAGCTTCTCCGCTGCCTCGCGCAGGGCTTTCATGAGGCTCTCCTCCCCGGGTGCACGGCGCAAAACGGGCCGGCTTTGCGCACCTTGGCCGTGACGTCGTTGACCAGGTCAGCGAACTTCTGGCCTTCGGCGGCGGAGACCCAGCTGAAAAACAGGCGATCGTCGCCGATGCCGGTCAGGGCCAGGAGCTTGCGGAACAGGGTCCAGCGCCGGCGCGCGTGGTAGTTGCCGCTGGTGTAGTGGCAGTCGCCGGGATGGCAGCCGCTGACCAGCACCGCGTCCGCCCCGTTCTCGAACGCCTTGAGCACGAAGAGAGGGTCGATGCGGCCGGTGCAGGGCAGCTTGATGATGCGCATGTTCGACGCATACTGGAGGCGGCTGGTCCCGGCGAGGTCGGCGCCGGCGTAAGTGCACCAGTTGCACACGAAGGCCGTGATGCGCGGCTCGAAGGCCGCGGGCGCGGGAGCGGTCGAGGTCTCTGTCTTCATCATAGCGCGTTGAGCTCCGCGTGGATCTGTTCGTCGGTGAACCCGTCGAGGTCGACGCTGTGGGAACGGCAGACGGAGGCGCAGGTGCCGCAGCCTTGGCAGAGGCCCTCGTTGACATCGGCCACGGCGCGCAGGACCTTGCCGGCGCGGTCCACGATGTCAAAATCCTTGGCCGCCCCGTAGGGGCAGGCGCTGATGCAGGCCCGGCAGTGCGCGCAAGTCGTGCGGTTGACGCGCGCGATGACCGGCTCGCGCTCGAGCTCGGGCTTGGCGAAAAGGCCGAGGACCTTCGCGGCCGCGGCCGAGGCTTGGGACACCGTTTCCGGGATGTCCTTGGGCGCCTGGCAGGCGCCAGCCAGGAACACCCCAGCCGCGGCGGTCTCCACCGGGCGCAGCTTGGGATGGGCCTCGCTGTAGAAACCGTCCTGGTCGTAGCCGACGCCAAAGAGCTGGGCCAGCTTCTCCGAGCCGGGCCGCGGAACCACGGCGTCGGCCAGGACTACGAGATCCGCATCTATGGTCACCGGCCGGCCGGCCAGCGTGTCGGCGCCGAGCACCACGAGCTTGCCGTCCCGGCGCCGCGTGATCCGGCTGACCCGGCCGCGCACATACTCGGCGCCGTCGGCCTCGATGGCGCGGCGGACGAATTCCTCATAACCCTTGCCGGCAGCGCGCACATCCATGTAGAAAACCACCGCCCGGCCATCGTGCACCTTGTGCCGATAGAGCATCGCGTGCTTAGCCGTGTACATGCAGCAGATCTTGGAGCAGTACTTCTTGCCCACCTTGTCGTCGCGGCTGCCGCAGCACTGCAGGAAGACCACGGTCTTAGGCTCCTTGCCGTCGCTCGGGCGCTTGATCAAGCCGGCCGTCGGGCCGCTGGCCGAGGCCAGGCGCTCGAAGGCAAATCCGTCGATGACGTCCCGCAGCCGGCCGCCGCCGTACTCGCCGTAGGCCGCGTGGTCCCAGAGCTGGAAGCCGGTGGCCAGCACGACCGCGCCGACCTTGACCTTCTCCAGGCGGTCCTGGTCCTGGTAGTCGATGGCGCCGCGCGGGCAGACCTTGGCGCAGAGTCCGCATTTGCCCTTCTGGAGCATGGTGCAATGCGCCGCGTCGATGACGGGTTTGTTGGGAACCGCCTGTGGGAACGGCACATAAATGGCCCGGCGCAGCCCCAGGCCGGCGTCGAACTCGTTGGGGATCTTCTTAATCGGGCACTTGTTGAAGCAGTCTCCGCAGCCCGTGCACTTGGCCGGGTCCACATAGCGCGCCTTGCGCCGGATCGTGACCGTAAAGTTGCCGACGAACCCTTCGACCGAGGCCACCTCGCTGTAAGTCATCAAAGTGATGTTGGGATGGCTGGCGGCCTCCACCATGCGCGGGGTGAGGATGCACTGGCTGCAGTCGAGCGTGGGAAAGGTCTCGCTCAGGCGCGCCATGTGGCCGCCGATGGAGGGGCCGCTCTCGACGAGCACGACCTTCTTGCCGCCCGCCGCGATGTCCAATGCCGCCTGGATGCCGGCGATGCCGCCGCCCACGACGAGGGCCGTGGGCTCGACCGGGACACGGATGGGGCGCAGGGGGCGATTACGCCGGACCTTGGCAACCATGACCCGCACTAAATCAATGGCCTTCTGCGTGGCCTCAGCCTGGTTGGAGTGCACCCAGGAGCAATGCTCCCTGAGATTGGCCATCTCCAGGAGGTAGGGGTTGAGGCCCGCCTCAGCGGCCGCGGCGCGGAAGGTGCGCTCGTGCATGCGGGGGCTGCAGGCCCCCACGACCACGCCGGTGAGCTTCTGCTCGATGATGGCCTTGCGGATCATTTGTTGGCCCGGGTCCGAGCACATATATTTATAATCCATGCCGACCACGACGCCTGGCATCTTGGCGGCGGCAGCCGACACGGCCGCGCAATCCACGGTACGGCCGATGTTCTCGCCGCAATGGCAGATGAATACCCCGATACGCGCCATCAGACACCTCCCCGGACGAGTCCTCGGGACTCGATAAAATGACGGTCCAAGCCCAGCGCCGCCGGCTCCAGGCCCGCGGCCAGACCGAGCAGTTCGCTCAGGTACAGGATGGGCAGGGCGCCGGGGATGCGGCGGCGCTTGACCAATTCCATCTGGCGCATGTCGAGGTTGCTGTGGCACATGGGGCAGCCGGTCACGACCGCGTCGGCGCCGGCCGCCCGGGCCTCGTCGAGGACGGCCTGCGAGAGGTCGAGCACCGCGCCGGTCTTGGACATGCTGAAGCCGCCGCCGCAGCATTCGTTGGCGCAGTTCCAGGGCAGGGACTCGCAGCCCGCGGCGCGAATGGCGGCCTCCATGCCCTTGGGGTCCTCGGCGTCGTCGCCAGTCACGATGTCCTGGCCGCGGCTGAGCAGGCACCCATAATACGCCACGACCTTCAGGCCCAGCGGACGCGTGAGCTTCTGTGCCAGCCCCGCCTCCAGCAGCGACGCCATGAACTCGTTGATGTTGAGGATGCGCACACCGCCCTGGTAGGGGCGCTGCACGACCTCCTGCATGCGCTGGCTCAGCTCGGGGCTGCGCGCCAGCCGCACCTGCGTGCCTTTCAGCCGCGAGAAGCAGGCGGCGCAGGGCGCCAGGACCTCGGAAAGCCCCTGGGACTCGGCCAGGGCAAGCACGCGGTAGGGCAGGGCCACGGCCAGGGAATGGTTCAAGCTGTGGGCAGCGCTGGCGCCGCAACAGTTCCAATCCTCGATCTCGCGCAGGTCCACGCCCGCCGCCTTGGCGATGGCCCGCACCGAGAGGTCGAGCTCGATGCCGCCGCCTTCCAGAGAACAGCCAGGAAAATATCCGAGGGTCTTCATGGGCGATGCTCCTCGCGGCATTTCTTGAAGATGCGCCGCACCTCTCCGCGCCCGCGGATGCGGTGGGGCAGCAGCGGGAGCTTGCGCTTGGCCAGCATGACGGGGCCGAGCATGACGTCGCCCAGAAGGTCCAACGACTTCATCTTGTAGCGCAGGACCAGGGGGATCTCCGCCATGCGGCCGCCGTGCTCCACCGTGTCCAGGAATGCCTTGTGGAAAGCCAGCACCTTGCGCGCGGCCGCTGGAATCTTCCCGCGGCGATGCGCCATCTCCCGCAGCAGGTCCATCACCGCGGCGGGATCGAGCTTGCGCGGGCAGCGCTGCGCGCAGGTCAAACAGCCGACGCAGTACCAAAGGGCCTCGCAGCCGAGCAGCCGCTCCAGCGCCGCGTCGTCGCCGGCTTGGGCCAGGCGCATGATCTGATTGGGCGAGAGGTCCATGTAACGGGCCATCGGGCAGCCGGCCGTGCACTTGCCGCACTGATAGCATTCGGACAGGACGACGCCGGCGGTCTCCCGCGCGGCCTTGGCCAGAGCGTGTTCTTTGGTTCCTGACATGTTTATGCCGCCTCGATACGGCGTCGATAGCAATTAGGGATGGACAACCCGCAGCGGTACAGGGCGGCCGAACGCCGGGAGATGCGGAACCCGAAGCGCTCCCGCAGCCGCTGCGCGACCTCCCGGTCGGACAGCCGCGGCTCTTCCGAAAGGACCGCGGCGACGGCCTGCGCGTTGCGCTTGGCTTTGCCCGGGAAGAAGGACGCCAGCGGACGCTCCTCGCCCCAGGGGGTCAGGACACTGCGGCCCGCCACGGTCCGGCAGACCGCGCTGGGATGGGCTCCGATGGATTCCGCCAGGCTCAGCTGGGTCAGCGGCACGAGGTCGGCTTCGCGTCCGCCCCGCAGGTACTCGGCATGCGCATCCGCCACGGCGCACAGGATCTTATGCAAGGTGTCGCCCCGATAATTGATGGCTTCGACCTCGCCCAGCAACGCCGGCAGCCTCTTGGCTTCGGTCTCTGAAAAGATTCCCTGCCGGCGCGCCTGCGTTATGCGCTCGTAGTCGATGGCGTAGCGCTCCGTCCGGAAATAGGACACCAGGGGCACGATGAGGAACCCCTTTTCCGGACCGGGCTCGAACCGCGCCACGATGGCGCACGGCACCGCGGGCGCCAGCACCGCGTCGCCCCAGGCCGTCATCGCGTCGAAGATGGAGAGATGCTCGAGCAGCGCCTGCAGGAGCGTGGCGGTCTCTTCTGCTATCCCCCAATCCTTAATGCGGTCCTTTCGCTCGGCCAGGCTTTCCATCTCCAGGAGGATCTTAGCCTTTTCAACGCCCAGCCGGCGCAGGGCATCGACGCCCTCGGCGTGCTCCGCCAGGGTGCGCCCGAGGTCGAATCCGGTGCTCCCGGAGGAAATCCGCTCCAAGTCGGGGGGCGTCCCTGCGGACTGGCCGCGCATCCGGCCCTGAGCCTGCCGCTTTATAAAGGAACCGCCCGGGACGCCCGCATCCATGAGCCGGAGAAAGAGAGCATCGCCTTCCACCCGGCACAGGAATTCCTTGAAGGATGCCGCATCCATCTCCAGCGCCTGCGCACGATGGGCCAACAGGAGGCGGCCCTGCTGGCGCGCCACCGTCCGATGCGCAAGCCGCGGGATGCTCACGATCGGCTCCCTGCGGCGGCGGGAATACTCTCTATGGCCTGCCGCACGGATTCCCGCAGTTCCGCCGGAGTAAAGGGCTTGAGCAGCCACTGTATCCGCTTCTCCAGACGGCGCTCGGCGGCCGCCACGGCGAGGCCGTCTCCAGTGATGCCGATCACCGGCATTCCAGGATTCTCCTTCTGCACGTTCAGGATTACATCCACACCATCCATCCCGGGCAGGCACAGGTCCACCAGCAGGACATCGGGCTCATATCGCCCGACCATCTCAAGCCCCGACAGCCCATCCTGGGCCACCGCCACGGCGTACTCCGGCACCCTTGAGAGCACTTCCAGGCAGGCGGCCCTCATGGTCGGATTGTCATCGATGATCAGCAAGGTGCGCTTGCGCCCCGCCACTGTCCCGACCTTTCGAGCTAGAAGTTGCTCCACTTTCTGAGCCAACTCGGCGGGCTTGACCGGCTTCTCCATGACCTCGTCGACCGGCAGATGCACGGGGTCCCGCGGGTCGCCCAACCAGAAGAATCCGGTCTGATTCCTGACTCCGGTCAGCATGAGGATTGGGATGTCCCGTCCAGCCCCGCCGTCGCCCTTGAGGCGCCGCGCCAGGACAGCGCCTTCCATGCGCCCCCCCATCATCAGATCGAGGATGATCAGGTCCGGGGTAAAAATCGAGAGCAACTGTTCGCATTGCGCTGGATCGCCACACAAAGCCGTCGCATAACCGCGATTCTCCAATACAGTCTTAATGATAGAATAAAAGTCGGGGTCATCGTCGATTATTAAGATGCGCGCGCGTGGCATTTATGACTCCTACTTATATATTATGCAATATTATTGCCAACAAATCATGCTATAGGCAAATAGCATTATTGAGGAAATATACCCCAACAACTGATACAATAATGGCCACGATGCCAATAAAAGTAAGCTCAAAACTAGCTATAAACACATTTTTAGTCATGCTGTTGACCGGACTAGTATCAGCCGCAGCCGGAGTGCACATGATCTCAAGCCTGCTGCTTAATGAGATGTTCACGATGGTCCGCATGGACCTTAATACAGCCCACGCCGTCTATGCCCAGTCCCTTCAGGATGTCGAGAGGACGGTCCGCTTCATGACCGAGCACGAGTCGGCGCGCATCAACGCCAAGGGATTGCGTCAGCTAGGAAACAATGAAGGCCTCGACATATTGAAACTGCTGGAGCCGCGGAGCGCGTCCCGACTCTCAAACTCCCTCCTCCGCTCCGAGATCAGCCAGCCACGGGTGCTGTCCTCGACGATTTTAATATCGCGCCGGGACCTCGAACTCCTCGACCCAGAGCTTGCCCGCCGGGCGGCCATCCCTCTCGTTGTCGGCCAGCAGGGCCAGGCGGCCCCGCCGCCCGCGCTGGACTCCGGGCTCATGTTGGCCTGCGTGGCCCCGGTGCGCGCTCCCGGCGGCGCCGTCCAGGGCTATCTGTTTGGAGGCAAGCTGCTCAGCCGCGACACCGCCTTGGTGGACAAGATCATGGGCATGCTCTATCATGGCCTCCAGCGGCACGGCCGGGACGCCGGGGTGGTCACCATGTTCCAGGGCGCGGTCCGCATCGCCACGACCCTGCAGACCGACGCAGGACAGCGGGCCGTCGGCACGCGCGGCGCCGCGCAGACCCTCGGGATGCTCCCGACCAAGGACTCCCCCCACGTCGAACGCGCCTATGCCTTGGGCACTTGGTACATAACCGCCCACGAGGCCATCAGCGATTTCGAGGGCCACCCCCTCGGCGCTCTGTTCGTCGGCGTCCTGGAAAGCCGTTATACCGACACGCACAAGCTGGTCATCTTCATCTTCCTGGCCATCGTCGCCTGCGGCATGGCTGCAGCGCTGCTGGTCGGTTACTGGCTCTCCCGGCGCATCGTCGTGCCCCTGCGCGCCCTGACCACGACGGCCAAGCGCTTGGCCGCCGGGGACCTCTCGGCCAGGACGCGGCTTCCCGCGGGCAGTGAATTCGGCGACCTGGGCGCCGCCTTCGACCGCATGGCGCGCAATATCGAGAGCAGCGCGCTGCGGATAAAGCAGGACGCCGAGCGCCACATGGCGGATTCCGAGCGCCTGGCCATGGTAGGGCAATTGGCCGCCGGCATCGCCCATGAGATCAATAATCCGCTAGGGGGCATCCTGGTCTACAGCCACCTCCTGCTTGACGACACCCCGGAAGGCGACCCGCGCCGCCCCAACGTCAAGAAGATCGCCCAGGAAACCGCCCGCTGCCGGGATATCGTGCGCTCTTTGCTGGATTTCGCGCGCCAGGGCGAGCTTCAGGTCGAGGACGCGGACCTCCACGCGCTGATCTCGCAGTCCCTGGATTTGGCCGGGACCCAGAAGTCTTTCCGCAGCATCCGCGTCATCAAACGCTTCGCCCCGGAGATCCCGCGAATCCGCCTCGACCGCGGGAAAATCCAGCAGGTATTCCTCAATGTCATCTTCAACGCAGCCGAGGCTATGGATGGGCGGGAAGGGATCATCGCCGTGTCCACCCGCCCGGTCAAGGGCGAGGCCGCAGTGCAGATCCGGATCCGGGACACCGGTTGCGGCATGCCCCCCGAGGTGATCAAGCGGGTCTTCGAGCCGTTCTTCACGACCAAGGAGGTCGGCAAGGGCGTGGGCCTGGGGATGTCCGTGAGCTACGGCATCGTGGAGCAGCACTCCGGACGACTGCGCATCCGGAGCCGTCCCGGCCGGGGCACGGTCGTCAGCATCCTATTGCCGGTGAGGTGAGCATGAAGAAAGCGACCATCCTGGTAATCGACGACGAGGAGGTGATGCGGGACTCCTGCCGCCAGGTCCTTACCCGCCAGGGGCACGAGGTCAAGACCGCCGGCGACGGCGCCGTGGGCCTGGTCGCTCTGGCCGAGCATGCCATCGACCTCGTCATGTTGGACCTCAAGATGCCCGGCCTGGGCGGCATGGATGTGCTCGACCGCATCAAGCAGGCCGCTCCAGAGACCGTCGTCATCGTCATCACCGGCCACGCCACCATCGCCGCCGCAGTCGAAGCCATAAAGCTGGGCGCCTACGACCTGCTGCCCAAGCCATTTACCCCGGACGAGCTGTTGGCCATCGTCAACCGCGCCCTGGAGCGGCGGCGCTTGGTCACCGAGAACTTCTCCCTGCGCGGGGAGCTGCAGGGCCTGCGCGACAACGAGTTCGTCCTGGGCCCCAGCCCGGCCATGCGCGGCATCCTCAACATCATCTCCAAGGTCGCCCCCACCGACTCGACCGTGCTGATCACGGGCGAGAGCGGCACCGGCAAGGAGCTCATCGCCCAAGCCGTCCACCGCTCCAGCCCCCGCAAGGATGGGCCATTCATCGCCGTGGACTGCGGCAGCGTAGTCCCCACGCTCTTCGAAAGCGAGCTCTTCGGACACGTCAAGGGGGCCTTCACCGACGCCATCGCCAACAAGCGCGGCAAGCTAGAGATGGCCGAAGGCGGCACGGTGTTCTTCGACGAGATAGGCAACATCGGCCCGGAGTCCCAGGCCAAGCTGCTCCGGGCGCTACAGGAACGGGAGTTCTGCCGGGTCGGCGACACCCGCAGCATCTCCTTCGACGCTCGCATCGTCGCTGCGACCAACCAGGACCTGCGCAAGGCCGTCGAGGCCCGCACCTTCCGGGACGATCTCTACTACCGCATCAACGTAGTAAACCTCGACCTGCCCCCCCTGCGCGAGCGCAAGGAGGACATCCCCCTGCTGGTGGCGCATTTCCTCAAGGAATACAACCGCCGCCGCAAGCGCTCCGTGGGCTCCGTCTCGGAAGCAGCGATGCGCCTGCTGCTGGACTACAGCTGGCCGGGCAACATCCGGGAGCTGGAAAACGTCATCGAGCGCGCCGTCATCCTCTGCGACGGCAAGACCATCGAGCCCTGGGATTTCCCTTTCACCAGCGCCCGGACCCGGACCGCCGAGGCTGCCGATGCGCCCGCGGAGGGAACCCTGGAGGACATCGAGAAGGCGCACATCAAACGCGTGCTGCGACAGGTGGGCGGGCACCGCAGCCGCGCCGCGCAGGCGCTCGGCGTCGACCGCAAGACCCTGCGCGCCAAAATCCGGCGCTACGGCATCGAGGCACCGGACCCGGACTAAAGCCGGATTAGGCGGCCGAGGCCTTGACGAGCTTGGCCACTAGGCCGAGCAGGACGTCCCTCTTGATGGGCTTTTCGGCGAACTCACTGATGGGCAGCCAGTCGGGGTCGATGTCCTTGCGGCCGAAACGCACCGCCGAAAACTGGTTCACCGAGGTCACCATGATGATGGGCAGCTCCGGGTGCCGGCGCCGAATATCCCGAGCCAGCTGGAACCCCGCGGTCGAATCATCCGGGAACATCACATCGAGCATCAGCAGGTCGGGCCGGACCGCATCAATCCGGGCCAAAGCCTTCTTGGCGTCAAGCTCGGCGGCGACCTCATGCCCGCCATCGCGCAGGTACGCGGTCGTCACGTCCACCACATCCTGGTCATCATCCACGATCAGTATCTTAGCCATAGACTTCTCCTCCCTAAGCCCTTACTCCTGAGACCGGCGCGGCGGCAGCCTCCCGCAGGTGGACAGTGAAGGTGCTGCCCTGACCCGCAGCGCTCTCAACGGACACGTCTCCGCCGTAGAGCATCGCCAGCTTGCGCACCGTCGAGAGCCCCAGGCCGCTGCCCGGGATGCCGGACGTCTGGGCATTGCGGATGCGCACGAACTCCTTGAACAGTTTGGCCTGATCGACCGCGGTGATCCCGATGCCGGTGTCCGCGACCCGCAGTTCCACTCCCTCCGGACCGCGGCGCAAGGCCACCGCCACCCGTCCGCCCGGCGCGTTGTACTTGACCGCATTGGAAAGCAGGTTGTTAAAGATGATGTCCATCTCGCCCTCGTCGGCGCGAAACTCCAGCGCGGCTGGCGCATCCACCTCGATGCGCACGCCCTTCTTGCCGGCCCGCGGCAGTTGAGTCTCCACGCCGCGGCGCAGGACGCCGACCAAATCGAGGCTTTTGATATCCCGGTTCTTCTCCCCCGACTCGATGCGGGTCAGGTCGAGCAGGTCCAAGATCAGCCTCTTCATCCCCGTGATCCGCTCCTGGCAACGGCCCAGCATGCGGGCGTTCTCGCCTGGGGCTTTCTCCACCAGGATGTCCAGATAGCCCTCGACGGCATCCAGCGGCGCCTTAAGCTCGTGCGCCAGGACGCTGAGGAACTCAAAGCGTATGCGCCGCTTCTCCGCCGCCAGCTGCTGGGCGTGGCGCCGCAACAGGATGTGCTCGGCGGCCTTGCGCACCACGTAGCGCAGCTCCTCGGGGGTGAATGGCTTGGCCAGGAAGTCGTAGGACCCCATCTTGGTCGCCTTCACCGCCGTCTCCAGGGAGGCGTAGGCCGTGATCATGATGGCCATGGGCCCGCCGCCGTTTCCGGAGATCCGCCGGAGCACCTCAAGGCCGTCGATGCCGGGCAGCTTGTAATCGAGCAACAGCAGGTCCGCGGGGAAATCCTTGAGCGCCTCTAGGGCCTCCTCTCCCGAGCGCGCGATGCGCACCTCCAGCGCGGCCTCCTGGTGCGCCTCGCCCGCGGGCACGCGGAGAGGATCCAGGATCCGCCGCACCCCTAACCCCAGGGCCTCCTCGTCGTCTACGACCAGGACCCGCAGCGGTTGCTCGGAGCAGGTCATGCCGGCCTCCCCGCATCTTCCCAGCGCTCCGGCTCCGCCGCCGCGCCCGGCTCCTCGCTTCTGGGGAAGATCACGCTGAAGGTCGTCCCGGTGGGACCCGCGGCGACATCGGCGTTGGAGCGGACGGTGATGCGCCCGCCGTGCATCCTGACGATGCCGTGCACCACGGCCAGCCCCAGCCCCGTACCCTTGCCCACCTGCTTGGTGGTAAAGAACGGCTCGAAGACCTTGCGCAGATTCTGCGGCGCGATGCCCACGCCCGTGTCCGAAACCTCGAATGTCACTTCCTCGCGCGAGCCCAGGATGCGCACGTCCAGGCAGCCCCCCGCCGGCATGGCGGCGTCCGCGTTGGTGAAGAGGTTGCTCAGGACCTGGATCATTTGGTCCGGGTCCACCTCGATAATCGGCTGCTCCAGCTCCAGGCGGGTCTGCACCCGCACTTCCGGCCGCAGGCGCGCCGCGGTGACGGATTTGGCCACCAGGTCGCGGACGTCGACGCTCTGCCGGAACACCTTGTTCTGGCGGGCAAAGTTCAGCAGGCCAGCGACGATCTTCTTGCAGCGGTCGGCGTGCTCCGCGATGGCGCTGAGATCCGAGCGGAATTCCGCCTTGCCGTCGGCCCGCTCCAGCAGGAGGTTGGCGTATATCAGCACCACGCCTAGCGGGTTGTTGACCTCGTGGGCGATGCCCGCCGCGATCTGGCCCATGCTGGCCAGGCGCTCCGACGCCGTCAAGGCCTCGCGGGCCACAGCGAGGTCATCGTGGGACTGCTCCAGCTTGCTCACCGTGGTGCGCAGCTGCTCGATGGTGAACGGCAGGCACATCTCCGGCTCCGCCAGCCGGCGGAACACCGCGACGGAATGGTCCCGGCAGGTCAGGTAGCCGCAGGCGCCGCAATTGAGCTCGTCCTGGGGTCCGTGCTTACCCATCCGCGCCAGTATGCCCTGCATCTCCGCCTCGGAGGGCTGCTCGAGCTGCTGGTCCGCGGCCTGGAAGCCGCGGCCCAAGGCGACTTTGCGCCAGCGCTTGAGCTCGCGGGCGTGGGTATGGGGGTCCACGCTGGCCAGCTGGCGCTGCAAGTTGCGGACCACGCGGCGCTGGCGGGTGAAGACGGTCTCCTCTAGGCTGAAGCCTGGCCCCATCACGCAGCCGTGGCAGGAAAGGACCTCGAGCAGGCGGACCTCGCCGGGGTCCTTCTGGAACTCGCGGATGGTTCGCCACATGCCGCCCTGCTCGTCGGCGACCACCAGGTCTCCCCGCATCAGGTCCTCCCGGAGCCCGGCGGCTTGCAGCAGCCCTCGCGAGACCGGGAAGAGGCCCCCGGAACCGCCACGGGGCGGATCGAACTCGGCGCTCTCGGCCTGCTCCGTCACAACGCCGGCCGCATCGAACATGCCGCGCAGCTCCCGGAAGGTCAGCACGGCCTCGATCTCGCCGTGGAAATTCGGCGATTCCGCCTCTCCCTTCTTGGCCACGCAAGGGCCCACGAACACCACGGCGGCGTTGGGGCGCAGGGCGCGCACGACCCGGGCAGTCGCGATCATGGGCGAGACCACCGGGCAGAGGGCGCCGGTGAGCTCGGGCACATATTTCTCGATGTAGGCCACCACCGCCGGGCAGGTGGTGGCGATGTAGCGGTCGTCAGTGGCCGCCAGCAAGCGGGAGTATTCGCGGGCTACCAGGTCCGCGCCGAAGCTTACCTCGTACACCGAGGCGAACCCCAGACGCCTGAGCGCGCCGACCAGGCGCTCAGCGGGCAAATCCGCGAACTCGGCCGGGTAGCTGGGGGCAACGATGACGGCCACGGACCGGCCGCCGGCAAGCAGTTCGCGCACCTTGGCCGTGGAGTCATAGACCAGCTTAGCCTTCATCGCGCAGACCAGGATGCAGTTGCCGCAGCCGATGCAGCGCTCCGAAATCACCTGCGCCTGCCCGCCGCTGACCTGGATGGCCTTGGCTGGGCACTCGCGCACGCAGGTGTAGCACATGCGGCACTTTTCCTTGATCGTGCTGACCAGCGGCTGGTCGCCGACACGCATGGCTTTCTCCTGGACGCCTACGGAGCTCAGGCCCGGGCTGGCATGCCCGCCAACAGGCGCTTGACCTCGCTGCGCAGTAGCTCCGGCCGGACCGGCTTATTGAGGAAGCTATCTGCCTTGATCCAGGGCTTGTCTCCCCCGGCCTCCAGCGGGAACTTAAAGCCTGTCATGGACGAGACCGAGCTCAGGATGATCACCGGCGTGCCCGGATAGAGCTTCTTGATCTTGTGGCTGAGCATGAACCCGGAGTCCTGGTTCTCCATCATCACGTCGACGATGGCCAGGTCGGGCCGCGCGTCGATGAGACGCTCCTCGGCCTGGACCTCCCCCTCGGCAGTAACCACATCGTGGCCGGCCGCGGTCAGGACCGCGACCAGCTGTTCCAATATATCCTTGTCATCGTCAACGACCAGAATGTTCGCCTTTTTCATCATAGCACCACCTTGCGCTCGTGATAATGGGTATGCAGCAGCTCGTGGCTCTTATGGCCCAGAGGCTTGCCGAGGAACTCCTTGTAGAGCCGTGCGACCTGCTGATTGGCGTGGCTGACGCGCACCGGCGCCGCCCCGTCGAGGTCATAGAGGGCCTTCATGCGCGCCTTGACCGCCGCCGCGTCCATCCCGGTGGGCTGGCCGCCGCCGGCAATGCACCCGCCGGGGCAGGTCATGATCTCGATGAAATGCAAATCGCTCCGGCCGGCCCGCAACTGGTCCATGAGCTTGCGCGCGTTGCCCAGCCCGCTGGCCACGGCCGCCTTGACCTCCAGGGCTCCGATGCGCACCGAGGTTTCCTTGACCCCCTCCAGCCCGCGCACCGCTGGAACATCGAGCTTGGCCAGTTCCTGGCCCGTGATCAGGACATGGGCCGAGCGCAGGGCCGCCTCCATCACGCCACCGCTGGCGCCAAAGATCTTGCCCGCCGTGGTCCTTTCCCCGAACGGGGTGTCCGCGGTGTCCGGCTTAAGCGCCGAGATGTCGATGCCGAAGCGCTTGATGAGATGCCCCAGCTCGCGGGTGGTCAGGACGAAGTCCACATCCGGAACATAGCCGCGCCCCATCTCCTCGCGGGCGCACTCGAACTTCTTGGCCGTGCAGGGCATGACGCTGACGCTGACGATCTTCTTGGGGTCGATCTTCTCGCGCTCGGCGAAGAAGCTTTTAATGAGGGCGCCCATCATCTGCTGGGGGCTCTTGCAAGTGGACACGTTGGGCAGCAGCTCCGGATAGAACTGCTCCACGAACTTGATCCAGCCCGGCGAGCAGCTGGTGATCATGGGCAGGACGCCGCCCGTGGTGACCCGCTGCACCAGCTCGGAGCCTTCCTCCATGATGGTCAGGTCGGCGGTAAAGGAGGTGTCGAAAACCCGCTTGAAGCCCAGCCGCCGCAGGGCCGCCACCATCTGCCCGTCGATGTCTTTGCCCGGCGCAAAACCGAACTCCTCAGCCAGGCTGACCGAGACCGCGGGGGCGTGCTGGACCACAACATATTTATCGGGGTCCGCCAGGGCCGCGACCACGAGCTCCACGCTGGACTGTTCCATCAGAGCGCCGGTGGGACAGACCACGACGCACTGCCCACAGTTCACGCAGCTGGAGACGTTAAGTCCCTTATTGAACGCGGTGGCGACCATGGCACGGCTGCCCCGGTTGATGAAGTCGATGGCGCTGACACCCTGCACCTCTTCGCAGACGCGGACGCACCGGCCGCACAAGATGCATTTGGCCGGGTCGCGCACGATCGACGGGCTGGAGATGTCCATCTCCTTGCCGGGCTTGCCGCCCCCGTAGCGCCGCTGGCTGACGCCCAGTTCCTGCGACAGGGACTGTAGGTCGCACTTGCCGCTCTTGCCGCAGTAGAGACAGTCGTCCGGATGGCTGCTCAGCAGCAGCTCGACAATGGTCCGGCGGGCGTCCAAGACCCGCGGGGAATGCGTCTGGATGCGCATGCCGTCGGCGACCGGAAATGAGCACGCTGGCACCAAGTTCGCCGCGCCGGCCAACTCGACGACGCAGATGCGGCAGGCCCCTGTAGGAGTCATGCCCTTCATGTGGCAGAGGGTCGGGACATGGATGCCTTCCCGCGCCAGGGCGGCGAGGATGGTGTCGCCCGATTCCGCCTTGACTTCGCGTCCGTTGACTTCGATTTTCATCATGGTCTCCCTTCAGGCCTTCTGCGTGAATTCCAGATCGCAGCGCAGACACCGGCAGGCCTCGGCCTTGGCGGCCGGCTCGCTGATGCCCAATTCGACCTCCCGGTGGTTCTTGCGGCGCGCCCGGGCCGCCAGATGCGGGACCTGCACCCGGGTCGGCGAGCCCTCCCCCTCGGGGACTTCGACCGGCTCGACATAGACTCCGGGCAGGCGCACCTTGCCGATGACGCCCAGATGCCGGCCTTTAAGGAACCGGTCCACCATTCCCGCCGCCCGCTTGCCATCCGCGATGGCGTCGATGACCGTGTTAGGGCCGCGCACCGCGTCGCCACCCGCGAAGACCCCCTTGACGGAGGTCTGCATGGTGCCGGCGTCGACGGCCAGGCCGCCCCGCTTGGAGGCGCCCATCTTCTCAAGGCCGCGGAGCTCCGGGGCCTCGCTGATTGCGACGACGAGCGTGTCCAGCGGCGCTTGGAACTCGGAGCCGGCCACCGCCTCGAAGCTCTGCCGTCCGCTGGCGTCATTGGCGGCCGCCTTATTGCGCACGAACTCGACCTTGACCAACCGGCCGCCTTCGGCAATGATCTGGGTCGGCGCCACCAGCGGCACAATCTTGACGCCTTCCTCCACCGCCGCGGCGACCTCCTCCTTGTACGCCGGCATCTCGCTGAGCGCGCGGCGGTAGAAGACCGTCACTTCCGTGACCGCCTTCTGCCGGATAGCGACCCGGGCCGCGTCGATGGCGGAGTTGCCGCCGCCAATGATGCCAACCCGGCCGTGGGCCAGATCTTTGCCCGCAAGGTTATAGGACTTAAGGAAGTCGATTCCGGGTAGGATGCCCTTGGCGTCCTCGCTGGCCATGCCAAGCTTGCGGCTGGAGTGGGCGCCGATCGCAACATAGACCGCGTCGTAGCCTTCCTTAAGCAGGCTCTCCACCGTGAAGTCCTTGCCCAGGGCCTTGCCGTAGCAGACGGCCAGGTTCTTGTTGAGCAGGCTCTTAACCTCGCGCGCCAGATTCTCGCGCGGCAGGCGGTACTCCGGGATGGCGCAGACCAACATGCCGCCGGCCTTCTTCTCCCGCTCGAAGACAGTCACCTTATGCCCCAGGACGGAGAGGCAGTGGGCCGCGGTCAGACCGGAGGGTCCCGCGCCAATCACCGCGACGCGCTTGGCGTCGGTGCCCGCCTCGCGCACGGGGGCTTTATAGGAAGATGGATCGACATTGTCCACCAGGAAGCGCTTGAGCGCGCGCACCGCGATAGGCTCGCCACCAGTGGTACCGCAGCGGCACATCGCCTCACAGGGGTGATGGCAGACGCGGGCGCAGCTGATGGGCAGTGGGTTGGCCTGCCGCACGACACGGTAGGCCTCCTCGTACTCCCCCCGGGCGACATGGGCGACATAGCGCCACACCTCGGTGTCCACGGGGCAGGTGTTGGCGCAGGGCGCGCCGACGAGCTCCTTGCACGAGCCCGCGGGACAGCGCCGTTCGTAGATGTGGGCCTCGTACTCGTCCCGGAACCAGCGCACGGTGCTCAGGACCGGGTTGGGCGCGGTCTGCCCCAGCCCGCACAGGGAAGTCTCCTTGATGGTCTTGGCCAGCTTCTCCAGGTTGAGGATGCCCTGGAAGCGCAGCAGGGCGTCCTGCCCGCTCTCCTTGCGGCGGGGGCGGGTGATGGCCTTGAGGATCTCAAGCATACGGCGGGTCCCCTCACGGCACGGGATGCACTTTCCACAGCTCTCGTTCTGGATGAACTCCATGAAGAACTTCGCCAGGTCCACCATGCAGGTGCTCTCATCCATCACCACTAGGCCGCCAGAACCGACGATGGCGCCCAGCGACTGCAAGGACTCGTAGTCGATCTTGACATCCATCTGGCTGGCGGGGATGCAGCCACCGGAGGGGCCGCCCATCTGCGCGGCCTTGAACTTTCTACCCCGGGGCACGCCGCCGCCGATGTCGTTGACGATCTCGCGCAGGGTGGTCCCGAAAGGCACCTCGACGAGGCCAACGTTGTTGACATAGCCGACCAGGGAGAAGACCTTGGTGCCCTTGGACTTCTCGCTGCCGATGCCCGAGAACCAGGCGGCGCCGCGGCTGATGATATGCGGGATGTTGCACCAGGTTTCGACGTTATTGATGTTCGACGGCTTATCAAAGACACCCGCCTGCGCCGGGAACGGTGGCCGGGGCCGGGGCATGCCGCGCTTGCCCTCGATAGAGTGCATGAGGGCCGTCTCCTCGCCGCAGACAAAAGCGCCAGCGCCCATCTTGATGACGACCTCCAGGCTGAAGCCGCTGCCCAGGACATTCTGGCCAAGCAGTCCGCGCTCATGGCACTGCGCCACGGCCTTCTTGAGCTGCTCGATGGCCAAGGGATACTCGGCGCGGCAGTAGATGTATGCCTTGCTGGCGCCCATGGCGTAGGCGCCGATCATCATGCCCTCGATCATGAGATGCGGGTTGCCCTCGATCTCGGAGCGGTTCATGTAGGCGCCCGGGTCGCCCTCATCGGCGTTGCAGATGATGTACTTGGTGTCGCCCGGAGACTTGCGGCAGAGCTCCCATTTGCGGCCGGTGGGGAAGCCGGCGCCGCCGCGGCCACGCAGCCCGGCGCGCTTGACCTCGTCGATGACGTTCTCGGGCGTCATGCGCGTCACGGACTTGGCCAACGCGGTGTAGCCGCCG
>CAIRTQ010000111.1 GCA_903881545.1 uncultured Elusimicrobia bacterium | reverse complement strand
TCTCCTGGCCTTCGGACTCATCCCCATGCCCCCAAAACTGCCCCAAACCCGCTGGGGCCGTTCGGTAACATCTTAGATGAGTTGACGGCTTGGATTTCGGTAACATCTTACGTGAGTTGAAGCGCCGCATTGACAGAAGATGACAAATTCCGTACATTACCTGGGCGCCGAAGATAACCTAAACCAAAGAACAACCCTCTCCATCACAATGAAACCAAGACAAAAGTCAGTCAAGAAGCCCTTTACCGGAGAAGTGCCGGACGTGATGGACATCAAGACCTTGGCGCAATACTTGGGCATGGGACGCTCCAAGATCTATGGCCTCATCCGCCAGAAGCAGATTCCCGCGTCGCGCATCGGCCGGCAGTACCGCTTCTCCAAAACCATCGTCGAGGCCTGGCTGCGGGAACGCCTCATCATGCCGCAGCCGGAGCCGCAGATCCCGCTGTTCAAATCCGGCCGCTGACCCCCTCTCCGACGACCGACGGGAAACGGTTGCTTTGCCGTCTGAGATGTGGTATATTTTATCCACGAAGGGATACGGCGTCAGTATCCCACGAGTGGACCACGGAGGCAAGCAGAATGGCAAAAAAGGCAGAGAAAGTGTTCAAGGCCAACGTTAAGAGAGAAAAGGGGTTCCTTTACTTTATTGACAAGCAGGGCGACATCTCCCGCACCAAGATGGCCCGCGGCGGCAAGAAAGGCGGCGGACGCGAAAAGGTGCTGAAGTGCGGCGTCAAGAAGGATAAGGGCTTCCTCTATTACATGGACAAGCTGGGCGGCATTTCCCGCGCCGCGATGAAGAACGCTTAATAGACCGACCCGAAAGAACCCCCGTCGCCCCTGGCGACGGGGGTTCTGTTTTGATAGAGTCTTGGCCATGCGCCGACCCGAACCTACGCCGGTTTTCTCCCCAGACACTGACTGGACTCCCCTCTGCGTCGAAGCCGCGGTCGGCGGGCTCTGCGCCCTGGCGGAGGCGCCCCAAGGCAAGCTCGTCAGCGACCCCTTGCTGCGGCTGCTGCTGGCCGCCGTCGCATCCGAAGCCGCGGCCGCGGCCAAGCAGGACGGCCGGCGCGTGAGGGGACGGCCCGCTGCGCTGGCCGAGCGCCGATGCCGGCTGCATCCGGCCGATAGACATCCCTGGCAGCGCGCCCTGGGCGCCGGCCGTCCGACCGGAGCCCAGGCCGTGTTCGCGCCGCTCTTGCGCGCGGCCAAGCGCTCCGGCGCGCCCGCCCCGCGGCTGGCCCTGATCTTCCGGGTGCTGCGGCTCTTGGAAAACTGAGTTGAGCGCCCGCGTCATCGACGGCAAGGCCGCGGCGCAGGCCATCCGGGCGGGCCTACAGGCGGACATCGCGGCGCTGGGCCGGGCCCAGGGCAGGCCGCCCAAGCTGGCTATCGTGACCTGCGCCCCGGCGGCGGCGGCCGAGGCCTACCTGCGGGCCAAGCTCAAGGCCGCGGTCGAGACTGGGATCCTGGCGCAGGCCTATCCCTGCCCCGCAGACGGCGAGGCGGAGTCCTTGCGCCGGCTCATCGCAAGCCTGTCCGTAGACGAAACCATCGACGGCATCATCGTGGAGCAGCCGCTGCCCCCGCACCTCATGACTCCCGGAGCGGAGTCCCTGATAGCCTCCGCCATCGCCCCCGGCAAGGACGTGGAGGGCATGAATCCGCTGAGCTACGGTGTATTCTTCCGCTGCAAGAGCGCGAGCGAGATCCAAGCCGCCCGCGTGTTCCCCCCCTGCACGGTCTCGGCCATGATCGAACTGCTGCGCGCCACGCTCGCCCCGGTCGCGGGCCGGGAGGCCGTGGTCGTGGGCCGCTCCGGGATCCTCGGACGGCCCGCGGCGCACTACCTGAGCGCGCTCGACGCCACCGTCACCCTCTGCCACTCCCGCACCGCCGACCTTGCCGCCCACGTGCGCCGCGCGGACATCCTGTTCGCCTGCGTGGGACGGGCCCATGCCATCAAGGGCGATTGGGTCAAGCCTGGCGCGGTGGTCATCGACGCGGGAATGAACCGCCTGGCAGACGCCTGGGTCGGCGACGTGGAGTTCGCGGCCGCGGCGCGGCGCGCCGCCTTCATCTCGCCGGTGCCGGGCGGAGTGGGGCCGGTGACGACCGCCGTGGTGCTGGCCAACACGGTCCGCGCCGCCCAGCGCTAATAGCTCTTCCGGCCGGACGCGCTCAGGAGGCGACGACCTTGATGGTCTCTCCCAGCCTCTGGCGCAGGACCGCTTCGATGGCGGAAAGCGTGTTGGTGCCCGCGCTGGGACAACCCATGCAGGCGCCCCGATACTGGATGTAGACCTCCCAGGCACCGCCCGCCTCCTTGAGGTCCACCAGTTCCACATCGCCGCCGTCCGCGGCCAGCATGGGCCGCAATTGCTCGGTAAATACCTTCTCGACGGCCTTCAGCTTGCGCACCATGGTCATGGAGGCGAAATCCTCGGTCTCCATGCGCTTATGAAGGTTTTCCTTCTCCATGGCCGCGCGCGTGTCGCGCAGGATATCTACCAGATAGTGCTGGCGCTTCTCATGTCCGCCCGGCGCGATGCAGGACTTGCAGAAGCCCCCCGCCTTGGTGTAGTGGGTGATGTCGGCCACGGTCTTGAGGTCGTTGAGGCGGATGGCATCCACGATGGTGCCCAGGCTCACGCGGCCGCACTCGCAGACGATGGTCTCGGTCTCCAAGGAGGAGAGGTCCACCCCCTGGTAGAGGGCGACCGCCTTCTTGATGACGTCGTAAGCCATGACGCTGCAATGCATCTTCTGCGGCGGCACCGCGGGCGTGCCCGGCTCATCGCGCAGGGAGCGCTCCACATCGATATTGGTGATCTTGGCCGCCTCGGCCACGGTGCGGCCGACGCAAAGGTCGGCCATCATGTCGCTGGAGGCGATGGCCGTGCCGCAGCCGAAGCTCTTGAAGCGCGCGGCCTTGATGACGCTGGTCTTGTCATCCACGACCCAGTAAAGACGCACCGCGTCGCCGCAGGATTCGGCCCCGTGGTCCGCGACCACGAGCCGGCCTCCGAGCTTGCGCGCGTCTGCCTCGGTGAGCTCGCCGCGATTGACCGGGTTGTCCATGCGCGCGGCCACCTTCTTGGAATAGGCCTCCCAGAGAGACCCGCCGATGAGTTCGTTCTTGGGCATTGGTATATATCCTTGGGCGTCAGTAGCTCGCCGATATGGCGCGCAGGCGGCCGACCGCCTGCGTAAAGGTCCGGATGGCGGCGTCGATCTCCGCCTCCGTGGTGAAGCGCGAGAGGCTCAGGCGGATCCCGGTGTGGGAGAGCTCCGCTCCGGCGCCGATGGCCGTGATGATGGGATTGGCCTCCAGGCTCTCGGAGGCGCAGGCCGAGCCCGTGGACGCGGCGATACCGTACTTGTTGAGGTCCCAGAGCAGGGCCTCGCCCTCCACCCCGCGTACGCTAATGAAGAGCGTGTTGGGCACGCGCAGTTCACGGCGGCCGACGACCATGACGTCCGCCAGCCGCGCGAGGCCGTCCTCGAGCTTGTCGCGCAGGCGGCGCACCTCGCGATCCTCGAACTCCAGGCTGTCGTTGGCCAACTCCATGGCCAAGCCCATGCCGACGATGCCGGCGACATTGAGAGTCCCCGCGCGTTTGCCCGACATCTGCTCGCCTCCGTGCAGGAGGGGCGGCAGCTTGAGGCCCCGGCGCACGAAGAGCGCGCCGACGCCCTTGGGGCCGTGGAACTTGTGGGCGCTGATGGACAGGAAGTCGGCCGGGACCGCCCGCAGGTCCACGCGCACCTTGCCGACGGCCTGCACCGCGTCGGTGTGGAAGAGCACGCCGCGCTCCCGGCAGGCCTGTGCGATCTCGCGCACCGGGAAGACGACGCCGGTCTCGTTATTCGCCCACATGACCGAGACCAGGGCCGTCTTCTCGGTGATGGCGCGGCGCACGGCCTCGGCCTCCACGCGCGCGTCCTGGTTGACCGGAAGATAGGTGACCTTGACGCCCTGCTGTTCCAGGAACCGGCAGGTGTTGGCCACGCAGGGATGCTCGACCGTGGTGGTGACGATATGGTTCTTCTCGCCGTTCTTGATGAGGTCGAAATAGACGCCCTTGAGCACCGCGTTGTTGCTCTCCGTAGCGCAACTGGTGATCAGGATGTCGTCATCCTCGGCCGCGCCAAGCCCCTGGTAGAGCCGGTTCATGGCGACGCGCAGGTCGGGATGGACCTCGGTGCCGAAAGAGTGCAGGGAGTTGGGATTGCCGTACTTGTCGCACCAATAGGGCTCCATCGCCTGCTTGACCATGGGGTCGACGATGGTGGTGGCGTTGTTATCGAGATAGATGCGTTCCATAGCCTATATTCTACCATTTGGCCCCGGCGCGCGTACCGCCTCCGGCACAGGCCCTATTTGATATCATCCGTGCCATGAACGGCGGCTCCGGACCCAGCCTCAAACGCGAACTCGGGCTCTTCGATTCGACCATGATCGTGGCCGGGTCCATGATCGGCTCCGGCATCTTCATCGTGAGCGCGGACATCGCCCGCACCGTGGGCGGAGCCGGCTGGCTCCTGGTGGTCTGGCTCTGTACCGGGCTCCTGACCGTGCTGGCCGCGCTGAGCTATGGCGAGCTAGCCGGCATGATACCCGAGGCCGGCGGACAGTATGTTTACCTCCGGGAGGCCTACGGCCCCCTGGCCGGCTTTCTCTACGGCTGGACTCTCTTCCTCGTCATCCAGACCGGCACCATCGCGGCCGTGGCCGTGGCCTTCGCCAAATTCACCGGCGTCTTCCTGCCTTGGTTCTCTGAGCGCCACATCATCGTTTCGGCCGGCCGGTTCCACATCTCAGCAGCCCAAATCCTAGCCATCGCCGTCATAGCCCTGCTGACCGCGCTGAACCTGCGGGGCCTGAAGCTAGGCAAATACGTGCAGAACATCTTCACAGTAGCGAAAATCGCATCGCTCTGCGGCCTCGCCCTGCTCGCCTTCTATGCCCTGCGCCACGGTTCGGTCCTGGCTGACAACTGCCGCGGCGCCTGGCGGGCTTTCTGGCAGCATGGGACGGGCGGGACAACGACCGCGACCGAACCACTTTCGGGGCTCAAGCTCTGGGCCGCCTTGGGAGTGGCGATGGTCGGCTCGCTCTTCTCCGCCACGGCCTGGGAGAACATCACCTACACGGCCGGCGAGGTGCGGCGGCCCGAGCGCAACGTCGCCCTCGCCCTGGCCTTAGGCACGTTCTTGGTGACCATCCTTTACCTGCTGGCCAACGTGACGTATCTGGCGGTCCTGCCCATGGACGCCATCCGCGCCGCGCCCCAGGACCGGGTGGCGACGGCGGCGCTCAGCGCCCTGTTCGGGCCGCCTGGAGCCGTGCTCATGGCGGCGCTGATCATGGTGTCGACTTTCGGCTGCAACAACGGACTCATCCTCTCCGGCGCCCGCGTCTATTACGCGATGGCCAAGCACGGACTCTTCTTCGATAGGATCGGGAGCTTGAACCGTAACGCCGTGCCCGGCGCGGCCCTGGTCCTGCAAGGGGTGTGGGCGAGCCTCTTGTGCCTTTCCGGGGCTTATGGGGACCTTCTGGACTATGTGGTCTTCGCGACCCTGCTTTTCTACGCCATGACCGTGGCGGGAGTCTTCTTCCTGCGGCATAGGCGTCCGCAGGCGCCTAGACCATACCGGGCTTGGGGCTATCCGGTCGCGCCGGCGCTCTACATCCTGGCCTGCGCCGCCATCGGCCTAGACCTGCTCATCTACAAGCCAGCCTATACCTGGCCGGGCCTGGGCATAGTCCTCTTGGGCATCCCGGTCTACTTCCTGCGGAGGAGGGCGGCATGAACCATCGGGTTTTGATCACGGGAGCGACATCCGGCTTGGGCCGGGAGATGGCCCGGCAGCTGGCGCGCCAGGGCTGCAGGCTGGCATTGACCGGTCGCCGAGATGACCGTCTAAAGGAGATGGTAAAAGAATTAGGTGCGGACGTCTTGCCGTTGGCGGGCGACGCCACGGACCCGGCCTGCGTGAAAAGTCATTATGCGAGCATCAAAGCGGCTTTCGGGGGGCTGGACTGGGCCATACTCAACGCCGGGACATCGGCATCCGCGGATGCAAAAGAGCGCTTTTCCGCGGATGATTACCGATTGGTCTATGGGGTCAACGTGTTCGGGATGGCGAACTGGATCGAGGCGGTATTGCCCGACATGCTCGCCGCCAAGACCGGGACGATTGCCGGGGTTGCGAGCCTTGCGGGTTACCGCGGCCTGCCGCGCTCGGGGCCGTACAGCTCGAGCAAGGCCGCCGCGATCGCGCTCCTGGAATCTCTGCGCGTGGGCCTGCGGGGAACAGGGGTCCGGGTGGTGACGGTCTGCCCGGGCTTCGTGCGCACGGAGATGACCGCCCGCTGGCGGGATGCCGACATGCCGTTCCTGCTGGAGCCGGCGGAAGCGGCGCGCAGGATGATCGCGGGCATCGCCGCGGGAAAGAAGGAGGTGGCCTTCCCGCGTCCATTCTCCACTTTCGTGAAGTACGTCTTCAGGAACCTGCCCAACTGCGTCTACGACCGGGTTGCAAGCCGGGGAACGCGCCGACGCCTGAACTCCGGCGGGGCCTAGCGCCCCGGATAGCGGATATCTTCGACGGTGAGCCCGCCGAAGTCATCGGTCTCTATGCGGTCGCCCTTCTTTGCGCCCAGCAGGGCCAAAGCCAAGGCCGAATCCCAGGCCAACTTGTCTGGCGCGCCTTCGGCCTCGTCCTGCCCCACGATGGTCCGGTGTAAGGCTTGGCCGTCCTGCCCGCGCAAGGAGACCGTCGCGCCGAAACGGGCCTCATCGGTAGGTCCGGTCCGTGGATCGACCGGGATGGCGCTCGCCACGCGGCCCTCATAGTAGCGCAGGTCCCGCTTGGCCTCCCGCGCCGCGTGCCCGTCCTTAGGCAATGCCGCCAACCGCTCCCGCCATTCAACGGCCTGGCGCCTCAAGGCCGCCAGCCCCTCGGGCGTCACGTAGTTGGGGGAGGCGCTCTGGTGGCGCTCCGGCAGTTCATCCGGGTCGCCCGCGTCTTCCTTAATGAAAGCCCGGCTCATGCCGGCAGTCTACCAAGATTGTAGCCGGAGCACAAAGTCCGGGGCGCTCCGTCTTTGGTATCATGGGATGCTGGCGCTCGCGCGCCGGAAAGGAAACCGACATGGCAGAACGCCGTCACGACCTCGCGCAGTCCACGCTCGCCGTCATCATGGGCGGCGGGGCCGGGAAACGCCTCTACCCCTTGACCAAAGAGCGCGCCAAGCCCGCCGTCCCCTTCGGCGGCAAGTACCGACTGGTGGACATTCCCATCTCCAACTGCCTCAACTCCGGCATCAAATACGTCTACCTCCTCACCCAGTTCAACTCCGTCTCCCTGCACAAGCACATCGCCTCCACCTACCGCTTCGACCGCTTCTCCAGCGGCTTCGTGGAGATCCTCGCCGCCCAGCAGACGCCGAGCAGCGAGCATTGGTACCAAGGCACGGCCGATGCGGTGCGCCAGAACCTACGCTACTTCCAGGGCGAGGAGTTCAGCCACGTCCTCATCCTCTCCGGCGACCAGCTCTACCGCATCGACTTTGCCGCCATGCTCCGCCAGCACGCCGACTCCGGCGCCGACATCACCATCGCGGCCTTGCCCGTGGGCCCCGCGCAGATCGGCCGCCTGGGCATCCTGCAGGTGGACCAGGCCAAGCGCGTAGTCCAATTCGTGGAAAAGCCCCAGACTGAGGCGGAAGCCTCCCCCCTCCAGGTCCAGGAACCGGCGCGGTCTCAGCTGGGCCTCACCGGCCCCGGGCCCCACTACCTCGCCTCCATGGGCATCTATATCTTCAACCGGGAGAAGCTGGCGGCGGCGCTCGACAATGACTTCACGGATTTCGGCCACCACATCATCCCGCACGCCATCGCGAACTCCAAGGTGCTGGCCTTCCCCTACCAGGGCTACTGGGAAGATGTGGGGACCATCGCCAACTTCTTCGAGGCCAACCTCGGCCTCGCCGATGTCATCCCCCGCTTCAACTTCTTCGACGGCCGCGCCCCGATCTACACCAACACGCGCGCCCTGCCCGCCTCCAAGATCAACGGCGGGCAATTCCGGCAAGCCCTGGTCTCCGACGGCTGCATCATCGACGACTCCCGCTTCGAGCGCTGCGTGCTCGGCGTGCGCAGCATCATCGCCGCGGGCTGCGACATCCGCGAGACCGTAATCCTGGGCGCCGACTATTATGAAAGCGCGGAGTCCGCCTCCCGCAGCGCGGCCCAAGGCCTGCCGCCCATCGGCATCGGCCGCGGCTGCCGCATCCGGCGGGCCATCATAGACAAGAACGCCCGCATCGGCGCGGGCGCGGTCATCACCCCGGACCACAAGCCCGCTGAATACGATTCGGAGTCCTACTGCGTGCGCGACGGCATCGTGGTCATCCCCAAGAACGCCGTCATAGCGCCCGGCACCGTGCTCTAGGGCCTCAGTTGAAGCGGTACTTCCGGATGGCCCCGGAACTGCCCGCGTAAGCGCAGCAGTTGCGGCCCGATTTCTTGCAATAGAGCAGAAGATCGTCCGCCGCCTTTGTCGCCTCGTCGAAGCTCGGCAGCGGCGCCCCCGGACGCAGGCGCAGGGTGTAGAGGCCCCCGCTGAAGCACAGGCGCTCGGGCAACTCGCCGCGGGCCCGCGCCGAAGCGGGGAGGAAATCCACATCCTTGATGCTGTCGTGGATGCGCTGCAAGATGGAGCGCACGGTCTCCGCCTTGGCGCCCGGGAACAAGGCCATGAACTCCTCGCCGCCATAGCGCCCGAACACGTCGGAACCGCGCAGTTTGCTGTGAACCGCCTGCGCGAAGCGCTTGAGCACCGCGTCGCCGACGTCATGGCCGTAGCGGTCGTTGAAGCGCTTAAAGAAGTCCAGGTCCAGCATGCCAAGTGTGATGACGGCCCCACCGCCGAGCGAGCCCTCCTCGACGAAACGCGCCCAGCGCTGGGCGAGCATAGGCCTTAGGTAGAAGCCGGTCAGCACATCGCGCTCTGAGAGGTACTTGACCCGCCTGAAATCGCGGGTGTGCAGGATGCGGTAGCGCAGCAGGTCCTCGAAGGGAAGCAGCCTCCGGGCCAGCTCCTTGGCCGCGGGCTGCTGCGACTGAGAGAAGGACATGTGCATCTTGGCCAGCAGCTTAGTGTTCTCCGGGTGCAGGACCACCCAGTTCATCCAGGACCTGGTCCTTTGGCCCCGAGCCTGCGCGATTTCCTCCATCGAGAGCTCCTGCGCCACGTTATTGACAATGCGCGGCCTCTTGGTAATCATGCATTCCAGCATGCTGGCCTCGGTGAAGAACGTCTCGCGGATGGCCTTCTCACTCTCGGGCGAATAGCCGATGAATATCTGCTCCGCAATCAGGCTCTTGAGGTAATCCCTGTGTTTTCCCACCTGGTCCCGAAACCAGGAGATGGACGGCATCTCCTGCCGGGGCGTCCAGCCGATGCGGTCGTAGAAATCCCGCTCATCGTAGTCGGCGAGGATGGTGATATCCCCCCGGTTCACCCCGAAATAGCGGTAGAAATAGCGGTAAAGCTGGGCGCCCACCTCGCGCAGGTCGTTGGTGCGTATCGCGCTCAGGAAGAGGGCGTTGCGGCGACGGGTCTCCAGCCGCTCTAGCTCTAGCGTGCGACGGAGGGACTTTATCGTTTCCCGGGGCATGGGCAGGCTATGATACAACAATCGGAGTCTTTTGCAGTCCGCCCCGAGGGGCAGAGACGGCTACTTGGCCCAATCCGACTCGAAGGTGCTGCGAATGCTCGACAGGATGGCCGAATCTTTCAAGATGATGCCAAGCTCGCGGTTCTTGTCCAGAGAATAAGAAGAGAAATTCTCCGAACCCAAGAAGACCTGGCCACCGGTGCCGCCTGCGTCCGCCAGGACCACCTTGGCGTGGATAAAGGGAGACGACAACCCTTTGGCCTGAACTCCGTTGGCGTTGAGGACTTGCCGCTCGGCCGCGTTGCCGTCCGCCGTGCCGTCATAGCCCTTGAGCACCGCGGTGATGAAGCGCACCGCCACTCCGCGCTTGGCCGCCGCGATGAGCGCCTGCATGCTCTGCGGGTCTTGGGTCTCCTCGTTGTAGACTTCCAAAGTCTTGGCGGCGCCATTGATGATGCCCAGGATCTTGTCACGCGAGTTGTCGGGGCTCCAGACCAGCGCGGATTGGGACACGGAGACGGGCTTATACGCCCAGTCAGCCTCGAAGACCTTGCCGATCTCCGCCACTTGTCCCGCGTCGTACGTAACGATGCCGAAGTCCCGCGTGCCGGAGAAATAGCCGGGCACAAGATTGAAGGTCATGATGACGGCCGCCGAGCCGTCGATCAGAAATGTCTTCTGATGCGTGATGGCGAACTGCTGGCCGGCGGGCTTGGTCTGCACGCCGGCGCTCTTGAGCTGGGCAATGTAGGGAGCGTTCGGATCGTGGCCGTAGGTCTGAAAGGAATAATAATTGTAAAGCACGCGCACCGTCACGCCGCGCTTGGCCGCGCCGATCAGGGCGGAAATGATTTGGGGGTCCTCGATCTCGTAGATGGTGAGGTCAATCGTGTTTTGGGCGCCATCGAGCAGGCTCAGGATCTGGGCGCGGCCGCTGGTGGGCTCGGTGAGGAGGGCATAGCCCTGAGCTTGCGCCGCATGGCGCAAGAGGACTGGCTGCCGGCCGGACAGAATCAGGTCCGCAAGGGGAAGGCGCAGGGACTCGAACGCCGATCCTAAGGCGTACTGGCTCTTGAGGGATTCGAGGGCCTGCGCCCCGGCTAAAACAGGGATGAGGCCGGCGCAGAACAGGACCAGCGGGAGGGTCGCGGCTCTCGGGAATCTCAGGAAGCGGCTCTTCATTACGTTATGCCCTCCCAAACTGCTTAGGGGAAGGCATTTTCTGCCGCTCCCCTGGTGACTCCGGATTCCGGTCCGGAGGTGGATGCTCCCCGGCCAATCCCAGGGATTACAAGGACAAGAATATTGTGAGGCCTCCCAGCCCCCTCTCAAAGGGCCCAAGGGCCCAAACATGGGTAGGCCCAAAGACCCAATGGATTGTCCGGATAAACACGCTTCCGGATAAGAAAAGCACCCCCCCGCCGGAGCGCACACCTGAGTCGGAGTCAGGAGTTCAGACGGAGGGAATCAAGGCAGAACCGCGCCTATGCGGCGTGGAAATCATCGGCCGGAGGATCGACTGACTGGCTAGAAACGCCAGGAAAAAGCTTTAAGTGTCGCTGGGTGCTGTCTTATTGATGCGGCGCATACAGCACAAGCTGGTTGGCTGTGTGGCGCTCAAAGCCGTCCGAGGGATGGTTGACGACTCCCTTGCCCTGGATGTACATGGCCGTGGAGCCTCCGCCATCGAGGTTGAGCGCTGTCCAGGCGCCAAGCCCCGCCAACGCCTTTGCCTCTTCCTTGGCTGTCATGCCCACGCTGGCCGATGAACGTCCATCAACCACCATGACTATCAAAAGTTTCTTGTCGCGCGAAAGCCCGACCGCGGTCCGAGGCGCTCTCTCCAGCATGAACGCCTGCTGTTCCTTGACGTAAGCCCCGTTTTTCAGCACCAAAGTGCGAGCGCTCACGATGTCGGTCATCCAAGCGGCCCGCGTAAACGGGACTCCCGGGTCTACGATTTCCACACGATTGTGCGCATCCACGAAATGCGCGTCCAACTTAGAGTCCTTTTCAGAACGCCAGAGGTGTCCGTCGCCCATCGTCAAACCGATCGGGATAAAACCGGGAAGGAAAAAGCTGGCGTTGACCGCGATCTGGGAGTGCGCTTTTTTCGCATACGCAGACACCGTCATCCCCCCCCCATCGCAGGAGGCGTGACCGCCACCCGCAAACCGGGGGTCTTCAGAACGGCAATGACCGCATGGATATGCCAGTTGGGATTCGTTTTGACCCGGTCCAGGTAGAGGATTCCTTTAAAAGGGCTATTCCATTTATCCGCGGCGCGGGCCGATGCCGCAACGCTCAGGAGCGCGGACAGAACAAGAATGAGCGTCGCCACACTAAAACCGAAATGTTTTCTGTATCGAAGCATTACCCCCCCCATAGATTGTAGTCCGGATAAACACGCTTCCGGGCATCATATCGGACCTTATCGTAAGTTGATTCCCGTCCAGGCCCCCTCGGTGGCCTAGCAAACGCTATAATAGCAAACCTCCCGCCGGAGCGCACACCTGAGTCGGAGTCAGGAGTTCAGACGGAGGGAATCAAGACAGAGCCGCGCCTATGCGGCGTGGAAATCATCGGTCGGAGGATCGACTGCTTCGTATAAATCGGTTCTCGGGTCGAGCTGGCACTCATCTCCCAGGGCACGGTCTGGCCCTGGCGGACCCAGCATAACCTCCGCCAGCTTCGTCCGCGCC
>CAIRTQ010000110.1 GCA_903881545.1 uncultured Elusimicrobia bacterium | reverse complement strand
GGCCGGTCGAGCCGTTGGGGGCAAGAAGATATTCATGTTATCCACACTTGTCCACAGCAATTCACAAAGAGAAAAAGAAGCAAAAAGAGAAAGGACCGGCCTATGACGGCTTCGGTAACATTTTTAGATGAGTTGACACGTGCGGCCTGGGGCGTTAGTTCCCCGCGCAGGCATTCTTGGGCGTAAACGCCTCGCGAAATGCCGACGCCTCGCTTTTGGCATCGGCCAGTTTTTGAAAGAGGTCCGCGCATTTCTTGGGACAGCAGCCTCGCTTCGGGTCGGCCTCGCAGAGCGCGGCCCGGGCCACGCAGGCGCCGTAGCTGCCGCCGTTGTCGGCGCAAGCCGAGAGGCGACGGATGCAGGCCCGCATGTCCACCGTCGCGGCGGGGGCAGTCGCCGACGCGGCTTTGGGGACGGCCGGGGGGGGCTTGGGGGCTGCCGCTGCTGCGGGCTTGGCGGGCGCCGCCTTTTTTGTTTCCGGGGGCTTGGCGGTCGAGTTCTGGCCGCAGGCTTTCTTGAGCCCGAGGCGGCAGGCGGACTGGTAATCCTCGCGAGCGAAAAGAGCGTCGCCTTGACTCTCATAGGCGCGGCCGCGGTCGAAGAAGGCTTCGGCGTAGTTGCGTTTGAGCAAGATGGCCTTGTAGAAATCGCCGATCGAGTCGGCGACGAGGCCGCGCTCGAGGCGGAGGTGCCCGCGCCGGTAATAGAGAGCGGCATCCTTGGCGGCCAGCGGCAGCGCTGCGGAGAGGTCGTCGAGCGCCGCCGGCCAGTCCCCGCGCCGTTCGTACAGCGCGGCTCTTGCGGACAGGGCCCGCGCTTTCTTGGCCTTGCCGTCCGATCGTATCCAGAGGTGGATCGCGTTGGACCACGCCTGCAGGGCCGCGTCGTCGTCCTTGCGCAGGGCGGCCTTATCGGCCTTGGCGTACCAGGAAAGGAAGGAATCGGCCCGGGCCGGCCCGACCGCAAGCCAAGCGGCCGCAGTCAAGGCCAGGGCGCGCAGACAGCGGGAGCTGGTCACGGCTTTCAGCATATCAGGCCAGGGCGATCGTAGTCAAGGGCCGACAAAATGCGTTATTGTAAGGATTACGCAAATTTGTTATCGTTATATAATGCGTATATATGAAACAGTATTGATTATGAAGCCGGCCCTTTCTGACCCAGAAGTCGCGGCCTGGGTGGATAAGACCAAGCAGGCCATCTCTTCCGACGGCGGCGAGGTCTTGAACCACGAGATATGGGGCCGCCGTAAGCTGACCCATATGATTGGCAAGGCGCGCGAGGGCGTTTACGCTTACCTCAAGTACCGGGCCGACCCCTCCCTGCTCCGCAAGCTCAGCCATAATTTCAGCGTCGCGGATGATGTCATGCGCGACATGACGGTGGTGGCGGTCGATCGCAAGTACAAGGTGAAGGAGAAGAAGGCCAAGACTGCGGCCTCCTGAATACATGGCGACCGGACTGCGCCTTCCTGAGCAGAACCAGGTGATGCTGACCGGCCGTCTCACCCGCGACCCCGAGATGATGGTTACGCAGAGCGGCATCAGCAAATGTTGGTTTTCCCTTGCGGTCAATCGCCGTTTCCGCGACAAGATATCCGGGGAATGGAAGGACGACGCGTCCTTCGTCCCCGTGGTGGTCTGGCGCGAAGCGGCCCAGCGCTGCAAGGAAAAGCTCAAAAAAGGCAGCCCAGTCCATGTGGAGGGACGCCTGCGCAGCAGGAAATACGAGGATAAGGCTTCCGGGGACCAGCGCACGGTCTTGGAGGTGGAAGCCCGCCGTGTTCAGTTCCTAGCCGCGGCCGAGTCCGGAATCGAAGCGCCTACAGAGGGCGCTCCGGTCGCGGCAACGCCGGCAGCAGAAGGCGAGGCCCATGCCGCAGAGGCCGAAATTGAGGAGGCTCCGTTCTAAATGTTTCAGCCCGAACCCGAATCCCCCCAGAAGACAGTCGTTTCCGAAGCGCCTGCGGTTCAGTCGGCTCCGGCCGCCGCTGCTCCCGCCGCCGCCCGCCGGCCCGATCTCGGTCGCAGGCGGCCGCCGTTCCCCGTGCGCCGCAAGGTCTGTCGTTTTTGCGCCGAGAAGGTGCGCGACATCGATTACAAACAGATCCAGGTCCTGCGTGCGTTCCTCACCGAGACCGGTAAGATCCTGTCCAGCCGCATCACGGGCAACTGCGCGGGGCACCAGCGCGCCTTGAGCCGCGCCATCAAACGGGCGCGCAACTTGGCGCTCTTGCCGTACGTCACGTATTGAGCCGGAGGCAGCCATGAAGGTCATCCTGCGTTCCTACGTTGAAAATCTGGGTCGCCCCGGAGAGATTAAGGAAGTCGCCGACGGCTATGGCCGCAATTTCCTCCTGCCCCAGGGCCTGGCCGTGACGGCCACCCCGGCCGCTATCCGGGAATGGGAGAAGTGCAAGGACAAGCGCGCCAGCATCGTCTCCGCCGACAACGAAAAAGCTCGGGGCTTGGCCGGCAAGCTCGCGGGCGTCAAGCTTTCCTTCACCCTCCCGGCGAGTCCCGAAGGCAAGCTTTTCGGCTCCGTGGGCAAATCGGATATCATCAAGAGCCTCAAGGCCAGCGGCTGCGAGGTGCCCAAAGACTCGGTCTGTCTCCCGGCTCCGATAAAGACCGTCGGGGAGCACGAGGTCGAGTTGCGTCTGCAGCCAGAAGTCATCGCCAAGGTCAAGGTCGCCGTCGTCGCCCGGGAGTAGCCCCGGTCGGGGCCGATTCGTCCCGCCTATGGCCAATGACCCGTTGCTCCCGCCTCAGGCCTTGGCGGCCGAGATGGCCGTCCTGGGGGCCATGCTCATCGAGGCCGATGCCGTGGAGCGGGCTATGGATATCCTCGGCGAGCAGGATTTTTACCATGATGTCCACCGCAGCGTCTTCCATGTCATGGCGGAACTGGCCGGTCGTTCCGCCGCGGTAGACCTGGTCACCGTCAGCGAGGAACTGCGCAAGCGCCAGAAGCTCGATGAGGTCGGCGGGATGGCCTTCCTTTCGGAGCTCATGCACAAGGTGGCCACGGCGGCCCATGTCGAGCACTACGCCCGGATCGTCAAGGAGAAGTCCATCCTGCGCGGCATCATCAAGACCGCGACGGCGGTCGTGGCCTCCTGCTACCGCGAGGAGAAGCCGGCCGCCGTGCTCCTCGATGAAGCCCAGGCCGATATCATGCGCGTGGCCCAGGGCCAGTCCTTGGACGGCGTGGTCGAGGCCAAGGATCTGGCCCACGAGGTCCTCGACCAGATCGAGGCCATCCATAAGCAGAAGCGCGCGGTCACGGGCGTGCCTTCGGGCCTGCGGCGCCTGGACAAGCTGACCACCGGTTTTCAGAAGTCCGACCTGATCCTCATTGCGGCGCGGCCCAGCATGGGCAAGACCGCCCTGGCCTTGAACATCGCCGCCCACGTGGTGCTCGAGGAGAAGCTGCCCGTTCTGGTTTTCTCCCTGGAAATGAAGAGGCACCCCATCATGCAGCGGCTCATTGCCTCCGAGGCCAGGGTCAACCTGCAGGACATCCGGACGGGGTACTTCCAGTCCCGGCATTGGACGCAGTTGACCAACGCCACCGCGCGCCTCTCCGAGGCGCCCCTGCATGTCGTGGATATGTCTAGCCTCACCTCGCTCACGGTGCGGTCCATCTCCCGGCAGTTGGCCGCCAAGCTCAAGCGCGATGGTAGGGAACTGGCACTCATCGTCATCGACTATCTCCAGCTTATGCACGGCTCCGGACGCGTGGAGAGCCGCCAGCAGGAGGTCTCGGAGATTTCGCGCAACCTCAAGGCGCTGGCGCGGGACCTCAACGTCCCGGTCATCGCGCTTTCGCAGCTCTCGCGGCGGCCCGAGGAGAAGGGCCGGGCCGACAACAAGCCCATGCTCTCCGACCTGCGCGAGAGCGGGGCCCTGGAGCAGGACGCGGACCTCGTCCTCTTCATCCATCGCGAATCGTACTACAAGCGCAACGACCCTACCCTGGAAGGCAAGGCCATGATCCGGATTGCCAAGCAGCGCCAGGGCCCGACGGACGACATTGATGTCGGCTTTAATATGAAGATCACCCGGTTCGACGACCTGTCGAACGATGAGCCTCCCGCCGCCGCGCCCGAGGGAGATCAGACCACGATCAGTTATTGACATGGCCATCACGAGGCGGTTCTTCCGGCCCACCTGGGCGGAAGTTCACCTCGGGGCTCTTCGGGAGAACTTGCGGCGTTTCCGCCGCCGCATGCCGCGCGCGACCAAGCTCCTGTTTGTGGTCAAGGGCGACGCCTACGGCCACGGCGCGCCGCGTTGCGCCCGGGCCGCCCAGCAGTCCGGCCTGGCGGACTGGTTGGGGGTCTCTTCGGTCGAGGAGGGTGTGGTCCTGCGCGAGGCCGGCATCCGTTTGCCCATCCTGGTCCTGGGCAGTCTGTATCCTTTCGAAAGTTTTCTGGCGGCGGTCGAGTTCGGCCTGACTCCCACGGTCGCCAGCCTCGATTCGGCTCGGCGCCTCGTCGAGGTCGCCCGGCGCCGGGGCCGGCGGGTCCGCTGCCATCTGAAGATCGAGACCGGCATGGGGCGCATCGGCATGAGCCCGGCTGCCGCGGTCGAGGCCGCGCGCACATTGGCCGAAGAGCGGCTTGTGGCGGTCGAGGGCGTCTATACCCATTTTTCTTGCGCCGACTCCGACTCAAAGTTTACCGCCGAGCAGCTGCGGCGCTACAAGCAGGCGCTGGCCGATCTGGCCCGCGCGGGGTGCGTTGCGCCGCTGCGCCATGCAGCGAACTCAGCGGCGGCCTTGCGCCTGCCGGCCGCCCGGTTGGACTTGGTCCGCCCGGGACTCGCCGTCTACGGTCTTTATCCCGGCTTCGTGCCGGTGCTGAGCCTCAAGAGCAAGGTGGTCTTCCTCAAGACCGTTCCTCCGGGCGCGGCCATCGGCTATGGCGCCACCTTCCGGGCGCGCCGGCGTACCCGCGTGGCGACCGTGCCGCTGGGCTACGCTGACGGATTCTCCCGGCGTTACTCCAACCGCGGCGAGGCCTTGCTGGGCGGGCGGCGTTGTCCCATCATCGGCAATATCTCGATGGACATGCTCATGCTCGACGCGACGGCGGCGCCAGGGGCGCGGGTGGGCGACGAAGTGGTCATTATCGGCAAGCAGGGGCGCGAGGCGATCACGGCCGCGCAGGCGGCCGCGGTCGTGGACACCATCCCTTACGAGGTCACCACCGCTCTCACGGGCCGCGTGCCCAGGGCCTACCTATTATGAAGGTCGTGCTCTTGGAAGACATCGGGCAGGGGGCGACGGCGGCCTTCGAGTCCATGGGGCGGTTCACCTTCCTGGTGCGCTCCACGCTCGTTTGGGCGCTGCGCGCCCCCATCGAATGGCGCCAGGTCCTCATCCAGATGCAGCGCATCGGGGTGGAGTCCTTGCCCGTCACCACCATGACCACGTTCTTCACGGGCATGGTTCTGGCGCTGCAGTCCGGAGCCTCATCCAAGCATTTCTTCAACGAGCCGCTGTTCGTGGGTACCGTGGTCTCCTTCGCCATGGTCATGGAGCTTGGCCCGGTTATGACGGCCTTGGTGGTCTCCGGCCGCGCCGGCGCCGCCATCGCCGCGGAGCTGGGCACCATGAAGGTGACCGAGCAGATCGATGCCCTCTACACTTTGGGCACGGACCCCATCCGCTATCTGGTCATCCCCCGCGTCCTGGCTTTTCTCCTGGTTTTGCCGCTCCTGACGGTCCTTTCGGATTTCAGCGGGATCATCGGCGGCTGGGTGGTTTCCTCCGTGAAGCTCGATATCCCCGCAGGCGTCTACGCCGCCGACATTTTTGGCAACATGGAGATCCGGCATTTCATGCACGGATTCCTGAAGACCTTCGTCTTCGCCGGCATCATCTCTTTCATCAGCTGTTTTAAGGGCATCACCACCACCGGCGGCGCCGAGGGCGTGGGCAAGTCCACCACCGCGGCCGTGGTTCTGAGCATGGTCGCGGTCCTGATCATGGATTATTTCGTGACCGCCATCCTCTCGGCGGTGGGCATCACATGATCGCGGCCGTCGGGGTCAAGAAATCGTATCCGGGCCGGCCCGTCCTGCGGGGCGTGGATCTGACGGTGCGCGACGGGGAAACCCTGGCCGTCATCGGCGGCTCCGGCTGCGGCAAGAGCACTTTGCTCAAGTGCGTCATCGGCCTGGTGCGGCCCGACGCCGGCGCCATCACCGTGGACGGCACGGACATCACCCGCCTGACGAGGGAGATCGAGGTGGCCCAGTATCGGCGTCGCTTCGGCTACCTGTTCCAGGAGGCCGCCCTCTTCGACTCTCTTTCGGTCTGGGAGAACGTGACTTTCGGCCTGCGCTACCTGACCAATATCCCATCGGCCCGCTATCGGGCCATCGCCCGCGACAAGCTGGCCCTGGTGGGCCTAAAGGACGTGGAGGACATGAAGCCCGCCGAGCTTTCCGGCGGCATGAAGAAGCGCGTGGCTCTGGCCCGGGCCATCGCGGCGGAGCCTGCGTATATTTTGTATGATGAGCCCACGACGGGCTTGGATCCGATCATGTCGGACATCATCAGCGACCTGATCCTAGACCTCCAGAAGGCGCTCAAGACCACGGCCATCGTCGTCACCCACGACATGAAATCGGCCTACAAGGTCGCCAGCCGCATCGCCATGATCCACGAGGGCCGGGTTCTGGCCGCGGACCGCCCGGAGGCCATCCGCGCCAGCCAGGACCCCTATGTCCACCAGTTCGTGGAGGGCTTGAGCCAGGGCCCGATCCAGATGAAGCTCAAGGAGTTCGAGCCCGAGGTCGGGCGGTGAACCTGGAGAGCAAAGTCGGCGCGTTCGTCATCGCGGGGCTGTTCCTGCTGGGCACGGCCGTTTTTCTTCTGGGCGACTTTCCCCTGGAGCCGCGCTACACCATTTATGTCACCTTTCACGACGCAGGCAACCTCACCAAGGACGCTCCGGTCAAGCTTTCCGGCGTGGAGGTCGGCAAAGTCAGGCGCCTAGTCCTGGAGGGGGGCGTGGCCAAGGCCGTCTGTCAGATACGCCGGGGCGTGGACATCTATCACGGCGCTAATTTCTCGGTGGCCTCCACCGGCATCATCGGCTCCAAGTATCTGGCCATAGATCAAGGCGACCTCTCCCAGGGCGTCGTCGCGAGCGGCGCCACGGTCCCAGGGGTGGAACCGGTCTCGTTGGAGAAGGCCATGACCCAGGCGCTTTCCAGCCTGCAGACCTTGCTGGGAGATCTTACGGCCAAGGGGCCGCAGGGATCGCTTGCCGAGAACCTCCGCGATACCGTGGCCAACGTGCGGGAGCTTACCGCCAACTTGAACGATTTGATGCAGACCACCAAGCCGCATGTGGAACGAAGCGTGGAGCGGATGGACGCTCTGACCGCCAAGCTCGACGAGTTGCTCACCAAGAGCAATCAGGTCATGGCGAGCCTCTCCACGGGCCAGGGCGCCATCGGCACCCTCCTGACCGATAAGAAGGTCAAGGAGGATGTCAAGGAAACCATCTCCAGCGTCAAGGATGCGGCCACCTCGGCCAAGGACGTGTTCGGCCGCATCACGCAGTTCCGCGTCTGGTGGAACCTGGACTGGCGTTACGATAACCTGATTAATACCGGGCACATGGACGTGGGCCTCAAGATAGCGCCGCGCCCCGGCCGCTACTATTATGTCGGCGGATCCAACCTTGCCAACGGTCGCGACGCGATCCGTCGCGGCAAGGATTACGCGCCCTCCAACCGCATCGACGGCCTGCTCGGGTTCGAGAAGGGGCCTTTCGACCTGGGCATAGGCGTCCTACGCTCCGCTGGCGGCGGCCGGCTGACCATCACACCCCTCTATCAGTCTTCCTTCGGCCGGCGGTTCAGCATCGTGGCCCAAGGCTATGATTTCGGCCGCAACCGCGTCATTAACGGCCGCCAGTTCACCAAGCCGGAGTTGGATTTTGGCCTTTTGGCGCGCATCACCCGCTGGCTGGGCGTCGGCGGACGGGTCGAGGACGTGCTGGAGGCGCCGCGTTACCAGACTTGGGCCAACATCATGTTCGAGGACCGGGATGTGGCCTATCTATTCGGCTTGGCGACTTTCGGTTCCGTGGCCGGCGCCAGCGGCGGCACCAAGGCCAAGTGATGGCGCGGCTCAAGACTGTCTTCCGTTGCCAGGAATGCGGCTATTGCGCGCCCAAGCCCATGGGACAATGTCCGGGCTGCTCGGCTTGGAACGCCATGGTCGAGGAGGTCGTGGAAGCGCGGCCCGCCGCCGCTGCGGGCGCGGCGCAGCGGCGCCTGACGCAATTCAGCTCCGAGGTCACGGCGCTCAAAGACACCCCGGCCGAGCCGCAGGCGCGCCTGTGCACGGGCTTGGGCGAGTTCGACCGGCTCTTGGGCGGCGGCGTGGTGCCGGGGCAGGTGCTGCTCCTGGCAGGGCCTCCCGGCATCGGCAAGTCTACCCTCATGCTTCAGGTCGCGACGCTCCTGGCCGCTAAGAATCCGCAACGCAGCGTCCTTTACATTTCGGGCGAGGAGTCCTTGCATCAGGTTTCGTCCCGGGCCAAGCGCCTGGGGTTGGCGAATGATTCCGTCTATCTCCTGGCCGAGACCGACCTGGCCAAGATCCTGGCCGCGGTCGCGCGCGTCAAGCCCTGGCTCATCATCATGGATTCCGTGCAGACGGTCTATCACCCCGAGTTCTCCTCCGGCCCCGGCACCGTCGCCCAGGTGCGCGAGTGCGCCGCGGAGCTCTTGCGCGCGGCCAAATCATCGGAGGCCGTGGTCTTTTTGCTGGGGCATATCACCAAGGAGGGCGCCCTCGCCGGCCCCAAGGTCCTGGAGCACATCGTGGACACCGTGCTTTATTTCGACACGGAGCGCCACGACCTGCTGCGCGTTCTGCGCGCGCAGAAGAACCGTTTTGGCCCCACCGACGAGTTGGGGCTCTTCGAGATGGGCGAGCAGGGCCTGCGGGAGGTGCGCGACGCCGCGCAGTTCTTCCTGGAGGACCGCGACGCCCGTCCTCTGCCGGGACGGGCGCCTTCGGTCACGCTGGAGGGTTCGCGGCCCATTCTGGTCGAAGTCCAGGCCCTGGTCGTCGCCACGAACTATCCCCTGCCCCGGCGCATGGCCACGGGGCTGGATTTGAACCGCGTCTTGGTGCTTCTGGCCGCGATGGAGAAGCACCTGCGTCTGCGCTTGGAGAATCGCGACGTCTTCGTGAGCCTGGCGGGCGGCCTGCGCATCAAGGATCCCGCCGTGGATCTTGCCGCCTGCCTGGCCGTGGTCAGCTCGGCCCGGGAGGTCCCGGTGGCGTCGGATTGGGTGATGTTGGGAGAAGTTGGTCTGTTGGGCGGAGTGGGGCGCGTGCCGCATCTGGAGACACGCCTCAAGGAGGCGGCCAAGGCGGGCTTCCGCAAGGCTCTGGTCCCCGCCGCCAGCCTTAAGAACCTGTCCCGCAAGTCGGGATTGGAGTTGGTGGGAGTGGCGGATCTGGCAGAGGCCGCCGCGGCTTTGCAGTAAAATTCCTAGTTGGGCAAGGAGTGGTCATGGGTATTTGGATATTTCGCGTCTTCGTCGTTTTGGGTTGTCCCGCCGTTGTCTATTCGCAGGCTTCCGCGCCTTCCAAAGCCGTCTGGGTCGGGGCGGCCCTGGGGTTGATCATCGTCGCATCGGAATTTCTGGTCGCCGCCGTGGCGGCGGCCAGGCGCCGGGGCGCGGAGGTCAAAGTCCTCGATGCCAGCGCCATCATCGACGGTCGAGTGGTCGATGTCTGCGAGACGAGGTTCTTGTCGGGGTCGTTGGTCGTGCCGCGATTCGTCCAGGCGGAACTCCACCGCTTGGCCGGTTCTTCGGACGCCATGCAGCGCGCCCGTGGCCGCCGGGGCCTGGACATCCTGGCTCGGTTGCAGGAGAATCCAGAGGCCCCCGTGCGCATTGTGGAAAAGGATGTGCCCGACGCCTCCGACCTTGACACCAAGGTCGTGCGCCTGGCCAAGGGCTTGGGGGCCAAGGTGGTGACCACGGATTTTAACCTCAACAAGATCGCGGCCTTGGAGGGCGTGGTCTGCCTCAACATCAACGACCTGGGCCTGGCGATAAAGCCCGTGGTGCTGCCCGGTGAATCCATGCCCCTCTTCATGATGAAGGAGGGCAAGGAGCGCGACCAGGGGATCGGTTACCTTGACGACGGGACCATGGTGGTAGCCGAGGACGGCCGCCGCTTCATCGGCAAGCGCGTGGAGGTTGGAGTCTCGTCGATCCTGCAGACCCCGGCGGGCCGCATGGTGTTCGGCCGGGCCAAGGGAGAGAAATAGGGCCTGTCATGAAAGTCGAAGCGGTCATAGTCGCCGGCGGCTCCGGGACCCGCATGGGCCGGCCCAAGCAGTTTCTGCCCCTGGCGGGAAAGACGGTCTTGGAATGGTCGCTCCAGGCGTTCCTTTCCGTGCCCGAGGTGGAGCGGGTGATCGTGGTCACCCGGCCTGACCATGTCCGCCAGCACGCAGAGCGCCTCGGCGGGCCGCGGGTTAAGTTTGTGGAGAGCGGGGCGACCCGCATGGCTTCGGTGCGCAATGGCTTTAAAGAAGTGGCCGAGGACACGGAGGTGGTCGCGGTGCATGACGGGGCCCGCTCCTTGGTTACCGCCGACATTATCCGGGCCGTCATTGAGGAGGCCTATGACTCGGGCGCGGCCGTGCCTGCGGTCCAGGTCAATGACACCTTGAAGAAGGTGACGAACAAGCAGATGTGGATATCGGACACCCCGGCGCGCACCTCCTTCTGGGCCGCGCAGACTCCGCAGTGCTACCGCCGCGAGGTTCTGGAAGAGGCCTTGCGGCGCTTCCCGGAGGCCTCCTCCGCGACCGACGAGAGCCAGTTGGTGGAGAAGGCAGGGCACAAGGTGCGCATCGTGCCTTCCTCTCCGGAGAACTTCAAGATCACGACCCCGGTGGACCTGGTCATGGCCGAGGCCCTGCTGAAGCTGCGGCAGGACGGCTCGCGGCCCATCGCTTAGAAAAGGCCCTATCTCATAGAAATCGGCCCCGACATGGCCGGCGCTGGCCGTGTCGGGGCCGTGACGTTGCTGCCGCAGTAAGCGGCCTATAGGGTAATCGTCGTGGAGGGGATCGTGTCCCCGCAGGCGCTTCCGCTTACGATTATCTTCCCGCTCGATCCTGCGTTTGTGTCGAATTTTACGCTTTGCAAGTTGAGCGTGAAGTTGCTGATGCCACCGGGACAGGGACCCCCATCAACAGTGGATGTTGGACCATTGGTGGTGATGTCATCGTTCAGGGTTATGGAATTGAAGGGGTTCGCCGGCGGCCGCTGATTCGAAACCAGCGTGACAGTTGCGCCAGTGCCGAAATCTTCTGTCAGCTTGGTCTGCGCAGATAGAAATAGCGCGCCGGCTAGAACAGAAGATGCCTGACTATTCCGCTTGCCAGCGCCGGAACAGCCAGACGGCCAGGAGGACAAAGAGGACATTCGCGCTCCAGGCCGCGGCCACGGGCGGCAGTCGTCCGCTGGCGCCTAAGGCCTTGGCCAGTTCCATGACCCACAGATAGAAGAAGGAGAGCACCATGGCCACGCAGAAACTCACGGCCTTGGGGCTGCGCCGCAGGCGCAGCGCGATCGGGATTCCCAAGGCGCAAAGGACGACATTGGTGAAAGGGTAAGAGGTCTTGGCGTGCGCTGCCACTATCAAGGGCGTGACGGGAACGCCCAGCCGCCGCATGCGCCGGCTGTAGTCCAGCAGTTCCCGCAGCGACATTTCATCAGGATCGGCGGTCCGCGGAACCAAGTTGCGCGGCGGGATGGAGAGGTTGGAAGTTTTTTCGGTGAAGGGTTTCTCCTTCACCCCGTCCCGGTCTGAAAGACGCTCTATGCCGTCATGGAAGACCCAGCGTTGGGCGGCTTCATCCCAGAGGGCGAGCTTGGCGTCGAGCAGGTCGGACGCCCCGTCCGGCCCCAGCGTGTCGAGCACGGGCCGGGTCAGTCGCCCGGCGCTGGGCTTGAATTCCTTGGCGGAGATGAACTGCTCCGGCCCGACGACCAAAGTGATGTCGGAGTAGAGGTCCCATTCCCCTTCCGGATGGATGCGCCTTTGCAATAGCTGCCGGGCGCGATGGAAGCAGACCGGCAGGATCGTCTCCTGTGCCACGAAAGACAGGGCCGTCACGCCTAGAGCGCACCATAGGAGGGGTTTCCAGAAGGTTTTGGCCTCGAAGCCGCAGGCCTGAACCGCGAGCCATTCTCCGCTTTGGACGAAGCCGGTGATCGCGACCAAGGTGGCTAGCAAGGTGGCCATGGGGATAGTGCGTATCCCCCAATAGGGGACTTCGAGCCAGAGGTACTGCAGGATGACCCAAAGGGAGGCCTTGGTGCGCATGAGCTGGTGCATGTGGTCGAACATGTCGCCCAGGAAGATGAGCACCGCAAAAAGACCGAGGCCGAAGACGAAGGGCTTGAGGAACAGCCGCGCCATGTATCGGGAGAAGATGCTCATTGGGATAGGGACTTCCGGGTCAGTGCCGCGCCGAGGGCTAGCCCCGCCATGTTTGCCAGCCACGGCGCGGCCCCCGCCAGGCTGTCCTGCCGCCGCCCAAGACCGATGCCAAATGTAACGAAGCCATAGTAGGCCATCAGGACCAGCAGGCTCGCCGCGAAGCCCATGCCCCGGCTGTGCCGGGTCATGCGCAGGCTCAGAGGGGCGGCAATCCAGAAGAAGACGAACGGGGCCAGCGCCGCGGCGCTGCGTAGGGAGAATTCCACCCGGTACTCGTTGCGGGACTGCGCGGAAGTCTCGGCCGCGGCGATGCGGTCCCGCAGTCCCGCGGAGTCGATCTCCTGGATGTCGAGCGCCCGTTGCCTTTCATCACCCGCTCCCGACATGGGAACACGGAGGCGGTAATGCGCGAAGCGTCCGGTCGTGAATTTCTCGGGCTCCACATTGGGCATTTGTAAGGTTCCGTCTTCGAGCGTCAGATCCAAGGCTTGCCCGGAGGCGAGGGACAGCAAACCCCTGCGGGCGCTGACGCGCAGACCGGAGTCCTTCTTGTCCGAGCGCACCAGGTAGACGCCTTCCAGCCGGCCGGTGTCGTGTTCGGCCCGCTGGGCATAGAGCTTCCAGGGGCCCAACGGCATGAACGAGCCGGGTTGGATTTCTACTTTGGAAAGCTGTTGGGCCGCGACCGCATACTGCTTGCGGAAGGAGTGGATGCCCTCGGGCGCGGCTTTGTGGTTGAGGTAAAGCAGCAGCCCCGACAGACCCAGGGCCAAGCCCAGGAAGGGCCAGGTCAGTTCTAGGAAGGAGAAGCCGCAGGCGCGCAGGGCCATGACTTCCCCGTCCTCGCAGAGCTGGCCCAAAGTCAGCATCGTGGCCACCAGGAACGCCATGGGCAGGGCTAGGCTGAGGAAGTAGGGCAGCAGGCGCGCGAAGCAGCCCGCGATCCAAAGCGGAGAGATGCCCTTGAGGAGGGCGAGATTAAAGAGTCTGAGGAAATTGTTCATGAGCAGGACGCCCGTGAACATTCCCAGGCACAGCAAGAAGATGGGCGCCAGCATCCGCAGGAAGTACCGGGGCAGGATGCTCAAGAGCGTCGCTGAACGCGGGAGCGCGGCCAGGACCAGGGCGGACAGTCGTCCCATGCGTCAATTTTATATAATTACGCCCCTTGTGACGAAGCCCGCGGCGGGACCCTCCCCGCAACGACAAGGCCAGCCCCGATTTCTCCCACGCTGTCCCGTCTGCGGCGCTTCGGTCCGAGAAGTTTTTGTCGTCGAGGCGCTGGGCTTCGGCGTAGACCGTTGTTTGGGCTGCGGCCTGGGTCGCACGCGGCCCGCCGTCCCGTCGGAGGATATCGGCCGCTGGTATCCCGACTCCTACTACGGGCGGGAGAATGCCCGCTTCAACCCCTGCTTCGAGGCCTTGACCCGGCTGTTTCGCCGCAGGCGCGCGCGCTTCCTGAGCGGCCGCGCCGCCCGCGGGCCCGTGCTCGATGTGGGCTGCGGCCGGGGCATCATGCTCGCCGCCCTGCGCCGGCTCGGCTACGAGGCGCGCGGACAGGAACTCAACGCGAGCGCGGCCTGCCATGCCCGGCGCGTGCTGGGCCTCGATGTCTCGACCGGGGATTTCCTTGTCGCCGTACTCGAGCCGGATTACTATCAGGCCGTCATCTTCTGGCATTCTCTGGAGCATTTCCCCGACCCGGCCGAGGCTTTGGTTCGGGCGCGGGCGCTGCTGCGGCCCGGCGGGGTGCTGGCCGTGGCCGTCCCCAATTTCGACAGCCTCCAGGCGCGGCTGTTCGGAAGGCACTGGTTTCACCTGGACTTGCCGCGGCACTATTTCCATTTCGGGGCGCGCTCGCTCCAGGCGCTCCTGGCCCGCCACGGCTTCCGCGTGGTCCGCACCGACCATTTCTGCCTGGAGCAGAATCCTTTTGGCTGGCTGCAAAGCCTCTATAATGCCTTGGGGTTTCCCTCAAATTTGCTCTATGACTTGCTCAAGGCTTCCAGCGCGCGGGATGAAACGGCCCGCGCCCACCGCATCGCCGGCGCGCTGACGGTGATCTTGTTGCTGCCGTTGTTGGTCTTGGCGCTGCTGCTGACCATCCTGGACGCCGCCTTGCGCCAGGGGGGCACGGTCGAGTTGTACGCCGTGAAGGAAGAGGCCTGAGTCGCTAAGGGACCGAGAGCCAGCCGTTGGCGACTGTGAGCCCCGGCGCCGTGGTGGTAAAAGGGAGTCCCGGCGTCGGAGTGAGGGGCAGGTCGATGGCCTGGAATGGCCGCAGCAGGATTTCCGGCAGAAGCGTAGTCCCCAGGCGCGCCTCGCGCAGGGCGCAACGCAGGATCGGCGGGGCGCCCAGGAACTGCACGGCGATGTCGGCGGAAAACGGGATGCCGCCGCCCAGGGTGCCCTGCACCTGGGCCGTCCCGTTCAAAGTCAATCCCGTGATGCGCAGGCCCTTGAAGCGGTCCTCGAGGAAGGCTCGCAGGACGTCTTCGTGGACGCGGAAGGACTTGATGCGCAGGAGGTCCAACTGGAGTGCGCGGAAGTCGGTCCAAGTCCTGTGCTCGTAGATGGGTATGAAGCGCAAGCCCTCCAGTTCCGCCCGCACGGCGCCGATGTTCGTTTCGGCCGAGAGCGTGGCCGAAACATACGCTGATCGGGCCGCGTCCCAAGCGCCCAGTTCGATGACGAGGTTGCGCGCCTCCAGCGGACCAGCGATGTAATATTGATAGGTCAGGCGGCGCCCTGGCAGGGGGGCCGCAGCCAGATGCTTCTGTTGGTAGAGCACGGCGTTGGAACCGTCGGGCAGGGGCCAAGCAGCGATCTGGGCATAGCTTATTGCGAACCAGCTTTTGGGATTCCTGATAGTCCCGGCCGCTTCGGAGAGTCCGCCGGTGAGGCCCTCGTGCCCCGGTTGGTCGTTTTTGATCAGGACGAACTCGCAAAAGTCGCAAAACCGGTCAGTGATGGGACGGACGCGCACGCGCGAAAGCCGCAGCAGGCGGGCCGTCCAATCGAAGGTGGCAATATTGAAGCGCGTGGCGTTGGCGATCAAGGCCAGGTCGGCGACGGGGCGGGCGGGGTCAGCGCGTTGCTCGGCCGTGGTCAGGATGTCCGCAATCTTCCAATCCTCCAGGACCGGCGGCCGGCTGGGGAAGAATGTCGGGCTGGCCACGGGCAGGGAGACGGAGACAGGTTTTATCCAGCCGGAAGTGAAGTTGATCATGGTGAACATCTGTAGGGCCACCAAGCCCCACACCACGCTCTTGGGCCAGGCGCTCATGCCTGCCGCGGCTAAAGCGGGCAGAGCGGGAAGCAAACGGAGTAGGGAGTGCGGGGGGAGCAGCAGCCAGAAGGCGCATGATAGGACGAACCATGCCCCGAGGATCCAGCCATGCCGCCAATGTCGTCGATGCTGAGGGATGGTAATGCCGATGACGGATAGCAAGAGGAACAAGGGGCCCATCCCGTCGATCGTCTCGGTCAAGCGGGTCAGGACGGCCCGTCCCTGTTCCAGGGGATTCGTCAGTTCGGAGGCGGTTTGGAACAGCCGCAGCGCCACCTGAGGCAGGTGGTGCCAATACCAGGGCCCGAATCCCGCCAGGGCCAGGGCGGCCGCGGCCAGGACTTTCGCGCGCCGTCCAGACCGGGCCAAGGCTTGCAGCCCGACCAGGAAAGCCGGTAAGAGATAGCTGCAGAATGACCAATCGTGCAGCATGCCCAAGGCAAAGATGAGGCCGAACGCCAGCGATCCGGGCCAGCGTTCGAATTCCTCACTGGAGACCAGGGCCCAGTAGGCCGCGGTAGTCCAGGCCACGAGCCCCAGATCCATGAGCGGCGCGTGGAAGAGTTCTTGGACTGCGGGCGCGCCCGCGAAGATCAGGGCGGCGAGCAGGCTGAGCGCGTCTCCAGAGAGGTGCCAGGTGATGCCGAAAAGGGAAGCGCAGAGCATGGCCAGGTAGAACCAGTTCAACCATAAGGCCGCCTCGGCGGGGGGGCCTGCGTCCATCGCTCCACTGAGCAGATAATGATGGAGGGGGGGATGTAAAGGCCGGCCGATGCCTGGGGCAAGGTCCCCAAGCGGCTGACGCTGCTCTGTTTTGGCATCTTCGTGGATGTCCAGCGCGGCCTTCAGCTGGACGGCCTCCTCGCGAGTCGGAGGCCGGGAGTCGGCACGCATATAGGATCGCAACGCCAGGGCTTCCCAGCCCAGGAATGCGGCTAGGCCCAAGAGGCAGAGGATAAAAGTCCGAGATTTAGGGCGCGATTCGACCGCCTCCATAGGTCCTAAGTATATATTTTTTGTACAATTCACAAGGTTTTAAACGCATGCCATGATCGCGCTCATCCTGATTGGCGGAGTCGGAACGCGGCTGCGGCCATTCACAAACGATTTCCCTAAGACGCTTTTGCCTGTCGTCAACCGTCCTTTTCTGGAGTATCAATTCGACGTCCTCAAGCGCCACGGCGTGCGCGATGTCGTGCTCTGCACCGCATACAAACCGGCCTTGTTCCACCGGTGTTTCGGCGATGGCCGGCGTTTGGGCCTGAGGTTGCGTTATGTGCATGAGCGGCGGCCTCTGGGCACGGGCGGCGCGGTCAAGAATGCCCAGCCATATTTTCGGGACACGGTTCTGGCTTTGAACGGGGATGTGCTCCACGCCCTCGATTTGGGCGCATTCTTGGACCGTCATCGCCGCCGTCGGGCCGAGGCCTCTATCGCGCTGACCCGGGTCAAGGATTCGAGCCTCTATGGGCTGGTGGAGACCGACACGGACGGCCGGGTCCGGAAATTCCTCGAGAAGCCGTCTTGGGACGAGATCGTCACCAATACGGTTAACGCCGGAGCCTATCTGCTCGAGCCCGCGGTCCTGGAGCGCATTCCGGCGGGGGTCAACTATTCCTTGGAGAGGGGATTGTTCCCTCAGATGCTCGAGCAGCGGGCCCGGCTCTTCGGCTATGTCTCCCGCGGCTACTGGATGGATATCGGCACCGTGGAGAAGTATCTTCAGGTCCATATCGACATCCTGAGCGGCGGCGCCGCCATCCGGTTGCCGGGTTCGCGCCGGCGCCGGGGCCTCTGCGCCGGCCGCGGGGTGCGGCTGGGGCGCGAATTGACCGTGGACCAGGACGGTTGTGTCGTCCTGGGTGATGGCGTGCGCGTGGGAGATTTTGCGCGCTTTGCGCGGCATGTCTGCGTGGGTTCGGATTGCGCCATCGGCAAGGGCGCCGCCTTGGAGGATTGCGTCATCCTGGCCGGCTCCTCCATCGCAGACGGCGCGGTCCTCAAAGGCTGCGTCATTGGGCCGCGCTGCCGTGTGGGCCGATATTCTGTCGTATCCGCCGGCGCGGCGCTGGCGGGCGGTTCGACCCTTCGCCCTTTCAGCCAGTTATGACTCCGGGAGGCATCATGGACATTAGGTTTGGCACGGACGGCTGGCGTGGAGTCATGGGGCGGGACTTTACCTTCGAGAACGTGCGTCGTGTCGCCCAAGCCATAGCGGACTACCTGCGCAGCGAGATTCTCAAGGATCCCAACCGCAAGAAGTCCCCCTGGATCGCTCCGGTCGTCGTGAGCTACGACCGGCGCTTCCAATCCGAGGCCTTTGCACGAGAGATCGCCCAAGTCTTGGAAGGCAATAAATTGAACGCCTGGTTGCTCAGCGAGGCGGCGCCCACGCCGGCGGTGAGCCTGCTGACGCAGCGCAGTCAAGGCCTGGGCGTCGTTGTGACCGCGAGTCACAACCCGGCTTCCTACAATGGCATCAAGATCAAATTCGCGGGACGGGCGGCTACCGAAGCGATGACCCAGGCCATCGAGGCCTGTCTGGACCGCAACCAGCCCACCCGCGCGACGGAAATCAAGGCGAAGTCTGGCCGAGACATCTATCTACAGCATCTGCGCGCCAAGGCGGACCTTTCCGCCATCCGCACCGGCCTGAAACGGCCGGTCATGGTGGACTATCTCTACGGCTCGGCCGCGGGCCTCCTGGAGGATCTGCTGCCAGCCTCGCGCCTGATCGTCCTGCACGGCGCCCATGACCCTCTCTTCGGCGGCTTGAATCCGGAGCCCGTGGCCGACAACCTCAAGGAGTTGGCGGCGCGGGTCAAGGCCGAGAAGGCCGCCGCTGGAATCGCTTTAGACGGCGACGGAGACCGCGTGGGAGTGCTGGATGAGGCCGGCAACTACCTCACCCCTTGCCAGGTCTTCCCCATGCTCCTGGCGCATCTCGTGGAGCGCAAGAAGATCAAGGGCAAGATCGTCCAGTCCGTTTCTCTAGGCTACCTCTCGGCGCGTTTCGCGCGGGCCCACGGGCTGGCGTTCGAGGAATTACCCGTGGGTTTTAAGCACATTTCCGAGCGCCTGGCCAGCGGCGACGCCGTCATCGGCGGAGAGGAATCCGGGGGCTATGCCTGGCAGGGCGGCCTACAGGACCGCGACGGCCTACGGGCCGGGCTGCTCCTGATGGAGATGATGGCGGTCACCGGCCGGACCCTTGGCCAGCTGTGGAAGGATATCGAAGCCAAGTACGGACATTCACATTTCAAGCGGCTAGACCTCAAGCTGCACAAACCGGTGGGCGACAAGGCCGCCTTCACCGCGAAGCTCATCAAGAAACTGCCCAAGAAGATTTTGGGCAGCGAGATCCAGTCGCTTAGCGAATTGGACGGGCTTAAGATAGTCCTGGCCGGGGACCACTGGCTGTTGCTGCGCCCCTCAGGAACCGAGCCCTTGCTGCGTGTCTACGCCGAATCGGACTCGGCCAAGCGCACGGCCGAACTCTTGGAGCTGGCTAAGAAGTGGGCCGGCCCCACCCTCGCATAATACCATGGTCAAAGCGATAGTGCTGGCTGCCGGAGCTGGGACGCGGCTGAGGCCGCTGACCTACGAGACGCCCAAACCCATGGTGCCGGTGGTCAACCGCCCAGTCATCCATCATGTCCTCGATAATCTCTTGCGCCACGGCATCAAGGAGGTCGCAATCAACCTGTACTCCCATCCGGACCAAGTCCGGGGTTACTGCGGAGACGGGTCGCGCTGGAGCCTCAAGATCCGGTATTCTCCCGAACGCAAGCTTCTGGGCACCGCCGGCGCCGTCAAGAGGGTTGAAGGCTTCCTGAAGGACGGGCCGTTCTTTGTCATGTCTGGAGACGGTTTGTCGGATATCGACCTGGGCGCCATGCTGGCCTTCCATCGCAAGCACCGCTCCTTGGCGACCATGGCGGTCAAGGCCGTGGACGTCCGTTTTGAATATGGAGTCACCCTCCTGGGCCCCGGCGGCCGCATCCGCGGCTTCAAGGAGAAACCGCAATGGGGAGATGTCTTCTCCAACAAGGTCAACACCGGCATCTATCTGTTTGAGCCGGAGATCCTGCGCTATCTACCGCGCAACAAGTACTATGACTTCGGCCACGATCTTTGGCCGAAGCTCCTGAAGCTGCGCAAGCCCATCTTCGCCTATGATTGCCCGGACTACTGGACCGACGTGGGCAATCTGGTCGAGTATCGCCGTTGCCAGCTGGACTGCCTGGACCGTAAGATCCGCATCAACATGCCTGGCACCGAGGTGCGCCGGGGGGTCTGGATAGAGGAGGGCAGCGACATCTCCCCTAAGGCGGTCCTGCACGCGCCGTGCCTCATCGGCAAGGGCTGCCACATCCAGGCTGGGGCCCAGGTCGGACCCTATACCGTGGTGGGGGACCGGGCCCTCATATGCTCCGACGCTAGGCTCAAGAATTGCATCCTCTTCCAGAATGTGACGGTCGGTGAGAATGTGCATTTGTCCAACTGCATCCTGGGCGCCAACGGCCGCGTCAAGGAGAGCATAACGGTCTACGAGGCTTCCATCCTCAACGTCAGGGAATAGCCGGGCTGCGCGCGACGCGGTGGGTCAGGGGGCCTGCATTAATCCCGCGAGCTCTGGGAACACGTCCGCAAACCGTTCCTTCCTGGATTCATCCAGCAATCGGGTCCGTTCCTGGAATTTCCCCAGATGGTCCGTCATGTCGCGGTCTTCCATGAACTGTAGGATGGATCGGAATCGGGATATGGCGCCTTCCCCGTCCTGGCCGTATGGCTTGAGGACTTTCTCGATGCAGGATTCATACTTCTCAACGACTTGGTCCTTTAAATGCCTGGGCAGGACCTGGATTCGATATTCAGGAGGATCCAGCAACAGGGCGCCGGCCCCGTAGATGGGGACGATATAGCCCCGCTTTAGCCAGTCCGCATAGAAATCCGGGAAATGCAGGACGTTCATGGCGGTCATGGTCGGAGCGATATAGAACCGCACCCGGGGACAAGTCTTGAGCATCCGTTCCCTGTTGCGCAGGACTTGATCCCAGCGCAGTCCTTTCCTTATATATTCTCCTCTCCGGCCGGCGGCATCTAAGCTGGCCCCCACTCCCACGTCCTCGAACTGGTTCCAGAGCTTCATGATGTCGTTGCCTTTGAACTCGGTCACGGAAAAGTTGGTGTTGAAGACCAGGCGGACATGGAACATCTTGCGGGCCACCAGAATCTTCAAAATCTCGTAGCATTCGTCCATGATCAGAGGCTCGCCGCCGGCGAAATAGATCTCCTCCAATTGCGGGATAAGGCCTTCTAATTGCCTCCATAAGTCCTTGGGATCCCGCGTCGGGGTCCGCAGCTGGGGATCATCGGGCGCCATCTTCACGAAGTTCGGGAACAATAGGCCCTCTTGATACCATTTCGTGCTGGCCGCCGGTTCGCAATACCGGCAGCGCAGATTGCAGACATTGGAGAATTTGATGTCCCAATATGGCAGGTTCAACTGGCTCAAAGTCCCGTCGGGGTGCGTGCTTTCCGCGAGCCTGAAATGGGAGGCAAGCCTCTTGTTCTGCGTCTGGCGCAGGCCTTCGCTCGTGTAATCTTCGTACTCATGGCACCTGGCGCATGCCGCGTGCGGCCGGCCTTGCAGCATGGCCAACCGCAACTGGCGCATGGTGTCGGAATTCCAAACTTCCAGTAATGTTGAGTCGCGCAGGCTGCCCAGGGTATGCTCCGACATGCAGCAGGGCGTCACCCGGCCGTCCCAGCGCACGCTTAAATGGGTCCAGGGCAGGATGCAGAAGATCTTGGACGTCTGCAAAGACGGTCCCTGGCCCGGTCGGGCGACTGAGTCTCCTGCGAAATTCATATCTCCGATCTAATGACGATACTGGTTCGAAAGTCCCGATGTCAAGTGCATGAAGGCCGCCATGTCCGGGCAAGAGTCGCCTTGGGCCTCGCGCCTAAATCCTCAACGAAGCCCTGAATGATGCGCGTGAGGAGCCTGCAAGGCTCCGAGCGCGCCACCGGGCGCCGCGAAGCGGCGGCCGGCAGTGCCCCAACCGGCTTGCCACCGGCCTTCGGCCGTTGGTTGCGCCCCGACAAGACG
>CAIRTQ010000109.1 GCA_903881545.1 uncultured Elusimicrobia bacterium | reverse complement strand
CCGACTGACTCCCTTCACGCGACCGCTGTCCCTTCGACGAAGAATTTGATACCTTCCCATTTGGCGATTCCTCCTTTGGTGCTTCTTGTCCCAACTTGATGCTACCAAGCCGGGGGAATCGCCTCAACTCTTTTCAACTAGACCCGGGACATCCTCAGAACCTGCATGCGATATATCTCAGGCGTCGCAAGCATACAAAACGCGATTGCGTTTGGCCTAACGTATCCCTTCTCAACCCATTCCCGATGAAAATCCGGCAGATGCAACGCATTGAATATGCTGGGGGTTACCGAAAGCTCGAACACGACATCGGGGCAACGACGCAGCATCTCTTCCCGGTTGGCCACCACCGCGTCCCAACACAGCCCCTTCCTCAGGTATTCACCCCGCCGGCCGGAGCCGTCAAGGCTAGCGGCGACCCTGACCTCGCGGAATCGGGACCACAGGTCAATCACGTCCCGGCCTTGGAACCGCAGGGTGGAGAAATTCGTGTTATAGGTCAGGCGCACATCCGTGAGCTTTCGCTCGATGAGAAAATCAAGGACACGGTAGTGCTCCTCCATGATGAGCGGCTCCCCGCCCGCGAAGCGGATATCCTCAACCCCCTGTTCCAGAAGCGGCTGCAGTTGGTGCCACAAGGCGTTCCAATCTTCATTTGATTTGAGAATACGCTCACCCACTACCGGCAAGCCCAGCGCCCTGGTGTCCGCCATCCAAGCACTGCTTTGAGACGCATCGCACGTCCGGCAGCGCAGATTGCAGGCGTTCGAGAAGCGCAAGTCCAGAAAAGGCAATTGAAGCCGCGGCAGCGTCCCGTCCGGCGCGGTAAGCCGCTCGCGGCCGCGATGGCGCACCAGATCGATGTTCTTTATTTGCCGCATGCTCCAAAAGCCAGCCCGTTCACGCTCGTAACATTTCCAGCATCCCTCCACTGGACGCCCGTTCATCAGGTCCAAGCGAAGGGATTTCATTACCGGGGAATTCCATGAATAATCCAGCGATGGCGAATGGGTATTCTCCAGAGGTGGATCGCTCCACATGCAGCAGGGGCGGAATAAGCCGTCCGTGCGCACATGCAGATGAGTCCATGGCAGCAGACAGAATACACGTTCCCGCAATTGCTCCGCCACGGCGTCACTTGACACGCCTGGCGCAAGGAGCGCTCCCATCCCAGTGGGTCCAGAGCCGCCACGGACGCCGATGGCATGATCCCTTTCAAGACGCTCGAGCAATCCAGTGCAGGCCAAGGCACTGCTCGGATTAAGATCCATGGCCTTGGTAAGAGCCGCCGCAGCCTCGGACAGTCGACCCCTGCCGCGGTAGGCGGCCCACAGACCGATATGGGCTCCGTCATCGCGAGGATCCAGGGCCGCAGCCATCAGAAACTCAGCCTCCGCCTCGGCCCATTGCCCTTGGCGAAGGTAAATATGCCCCAAACCGATATGGGCGCCGACATCATGCGGATCGATAGTTCTGGCCCTTTCAAATTCCGCCGCAGCCTCTGGCAATCTTTCTTGACCCTGATAAAGAGCCCCCAACTCGCTATGGGCCCAGCCGTTCTTTGGATCGAGTTCCAACGCCTTCTTAAACGCCACCTCGGCTTCGGATGACCGCCGCTGCCGGCGGTAGGTCCTCCCTAGCTGGCAATGTGCCCCGCCATTGTTCGGGTCTATGGCGATGGCTCTTTCCAACTCCGCCCCCGCTTCCGATAGCCTGTCTTGATCCAGAAAAAGAATTCCCAATTCGTTACGGGCCAGGCTGTTCTTGGGATCGAGCTCCAGAGCTTTCTTCAACGCCCTCTCAGCCTCGGATGTCCGCCCCTGCCTGCGAAAGATTCTCCCTAACTGAAAACGAGCCCCTCCATTGTCCCGATCAATGGCTACCGCTCCTTCCAACTCCGCCGCGGCCTCCGGGAATCGGCTCTGTTCTTCGTAAAGAGTGCCCAACTCGATGCAGGCTCCGCCGTTCTGCGGGTCGAGTTCCAGGGCCTTGCGCAACGAAGCCTCAGCCTTAGGCCATTGGCCCTGCCTATAGTAGATTCGCCCGAGCTGGCAATGCGCCCCGCTATTGCTCCGATCCGTGGTTATGACTCTTTCAAATTCCGCTGCGGCCTCCGGGAGCTTGTCTTGATCCAGGTACAGAGTACCCATTTCGATGCGGACCCAGCCGTTCTCTGGTTCGAATTCCAAGGCTTTCTTCAATGCCGCCTCGGCCTCGGGCCAGCGGCCCTGACCGCGGCACGATTTCCCCAATTCAAAATACACCCCGGCTTCCTGCGGATTCATTGCGCGGCCTCGAAGAGCCCGGACAGTTCAGGAAAGGCCTCACGGCAGTCTTCCCCACGCAGGCGGTCCAGACGGCGCGTCATGGCCACGAACTCGGGCAGAAGTTCACTGTGGTCCTGAGCTTGCAAAAAGCGCGCCGCGGCCGCGAAATCGCGCGCCGCCGTCCCGCCCGCATCCAGAAACGATCCTTGATGCCGCCGGTAGGATTCCAGAACAAATTCCTTCAGCGACGGCGGCAGGACCTGCATGCGATACATCGCAGGAGTCCCGAGTATATTGAGTGAGAACTCATTGGGATTAATGAACCCCTGCTCGATCCATTCCCGATGAAAATCAGGCAGGTGCAGCGCGTTGAATATGCTGAGTGTCGCCGTGACAGAGAACGCAACACCTGGGCACCGGAGCAGCATCTCTTTCCGGTTGGCCACCACCGCGTCCCAGCGCAGGCCCTTCCTCAAATATTCGCCGCGCCGGTCGGAGCCGTCGAGACTGGCGGCGACCCTGACATCGCGGAAGCGCGACCACAGGTCGATTATGTCGCGCCCCTGGAACCGCAAAGTCGAAAAGTTCGTTGTATAGTTCAAGCGCACAGCCGTTCGCCCGCTGGCGATGAGAAAATCCAATATCCTGTAGTGCTCCTCCATGAGGAGCGGCTCCCCGCCCAAGAAGGCGATCTCTTCAATCCCCTCTTCCAGCAGCGGCCGCAACTGTCCCCACAGGCTGTCCCAATCGTCATAAGGCCTCTGTATGGCCCCCCCACCACCAACCGGCAAACCCAGTGCCCGGGCATCCTCCACCCAAGCGCTGCTTTGAGTCGCACCGCATATCCGGCAGCGCAGATTGCAGACATTGGAGAAACGGATGTCGAGATACGGCACCGGGAGCTGCGGCAGCATCCCATCCGGCTCGGTTAGGCGCTCGCGGTCGCGATGGCGGCCCATGTCGATGTTCTTTTCTTGCCGCAGGCTCCAAAAACCAGACCGTTCCAGCTCGTAGCATCTCGCGCATCCCGCCACTGGGCGCCCGCTCATCATGTCCAAACGCAGAGCCTTCATGCCCGGAGAATTCCACAACTCATCGAGCGATGACGAACGGGCATCCCCGAGAGGCGGCCCGTTCCAGGCGCAGCAAGGCCAGGAGACGCCATCCGAGCGCACATACAAGTGCGTCCAAGGCAACAAGCAAAACAGCCGCTCCCGCTTCTGCTGCCCGGCGTAGTCGCCGACAACTCTATCACGGTCAATACAATCCATCAATTCGGCACAGGCGGCGGCGCTCCTCGGATTTATCGCCAGGGCCTGGGCCAAAGCCGCCTCAGCATCAGGCAGTCGCCCCTGGCCGCGGAAGACGGCACATAAGCCGATATAGGCTCCGTCATTGCGCGGATCCAGGACTGCGACTCTCTGGAACTCATCTTCAGCCCGGGCCCATTGGCTCCTCCGGAGATGGATACGCCCCAAATAGAGATGGGCGCCGACATTGTGCGGGTCGATGGCAATGGCCTTTTCAAACTCCTCCGCAGCCTCCGGCCTCCGCCCGCGGCTGTCATCAATTTCCCCAAGGTAAAAATGCGCGCGGCTGCTACGAGGATCGAGGGCTAGCACCTTTTGGAACTCCGCCTCGGCCTCCGAAAATCTGTATCGCTCTTGGTAAAGGGCGCCCAATTCCATGCGGACCAAGCAGTTCTGTGGGTCGGACTCCAGCGCTTTTTGCAATACCGCCTCAGCCTCAGACGGCCGGCCCTGCCTTCGGTAAAACAGCCCAAGCTGGCAACGACCCCAACCGCTGTCCTGATCCATGGCCACGGCTTTTTCGAACTCCATCTCGGCCTGCTTGCATTTATTCTGATCTTCGTAAAAAGCACCCAATTCGATATGGGCACCGCCGTTCTCAGGATTGAGTTCCAGCGCCTTCTTCAATGCCGCCTCAGACTCGCGCCAGCGCCCCTGCCTGCGGTAGGTCCGCCCAAGATGGCAATAGGCCCAGCCCTGGTTCGAATCCATGATTATGGCTTTTTCAAAATGCGCCGCAGCCTGTACGAATCGATCTCGGTTATAATCAAGAGCGCCCAGCTCGATACGGGCTTCGACATCCCGTGGATCGAGTTCCAACGCCTTATACAATGCCACTTCGGCCTTAGACGACCGTCCCTGCCTGCAGTAGATCCGCCCGAGCTGGCAATAGACCCAGCCATTGCTCCCGTCTATCGCTATGGCTCTTTCGAACTCCGCCGCGGCCTCAGGGAATCTGTCTTGATCTCGGCAAAGCGTGCCCAATTCCATGCGTATGCCGCCGTTCTGCGGGTCGAGCTCCACGGCCTTGCGCAGCGATGCCTCAGCCTGCGGCCATTGCCCCCATCTATGGTAGATCCGTCCGAGCTGGCGATGCGCCCCATTATAGCCCCGACCTAGGGCTATCGCTTTTTCAAATTCTGTCGCGGCCTCCGACAATCTGTCCTGATCCACATAAAGAATGCCCAATTCAAGATGGGCCCAGCCGTTCTCGGGATCGAGTTCTAAGGCCTTCTTCAATGCCGCCTCGGCTTCAGGGGCTCGCCCATTTCCACGGTAGACCTTCCCCAGCTGGAAATACACCCAACCATTGCTCGCATCCGCCGCGACGAATGTTTCAAACTCCGCCGCGGCCTCCGCGAACTTGCTCTGCTCTTCGTAAAGGACACCCAATTCCATGCGGGCGCCGCCGTTCTTCGGGTCGAGCTCCAGGGCCTTGTGCAAAGACGCCTCTGCCTCAGGCCATTGGCCCTGCCTATGGTAGATTCGCCCGAGCTGGCAATGCGCCCCACTATCGTTCCGACCCATGGCGATGGCTTTTTTAAATTCAGTCGCGGCCTCCGACAACTTATCTTGATCCAGGTACAGAGTGCCCAGTTCGATGCGGACCCAGCCGTTCTCGAGGTCGAATTCCAAGGCCTTCTTCAACGCCGCCTCGGCCTCGGCCCAGCGGCCCTGGCCGCGGCACGATTTCCCCAGCTCGAAGTACGCCCCGGCATCCTGCGGATTCACGCAGAGGCCTCGAAGAGCGCGGCCAGTTCGGGAAAGACCTCACGGCAGTCTTCCCCGCGCAGTTGGTCTAGGCGGCGCGTCATGGCCACGAACTCGGGCAGTAGTTCGCTGCGATCCTGAGCCTGCATAAAGTGCGCCGCGGCAGCGAAATCATGCGCCGCCATCCCGTCAGCATCCAGGAACGATTCTTGATGCCGCCGGTATGATTCCGCAACTCGCTGCTTCAACGCCGCCGACAAGGCCTGTGCGCGAT
>CAIRTQ010000108.1 GCA_903881545.1 uncultured Elusimicrobia bacterium | reverse complement strand
TGGCAACCTTGGGCGGCAGGCCGTGGTGATAAAGACGGCTGCCCCCCCCCCCCCCCCCTAATGAGCCAAATCCCGCGTCCGCAAAGGCACATTCAGGCCTCCCCACCAGTTCGATCATCCCGGCTAACCGTCCGTCTTTCTGCCCGTAACTGACGGGATATCCTGCATTGGCAATAGACACATAGACTACGCCTGATTCTTCAGAATCTCCGACGGATGAGACTTCTTCGTTTACCGCTTCAAAAACGACATTTACGCACGGTTTATCTGACAGCATAAAAAGCCTGGAAAAACATAACGCTCTTTTATGGCGCCATCGAGACAGACGATTTACGCCCGCCGAGCCTTATGAGAACGCTCCTGCGGCTCCACCCATTCGCTGGTCTTCAAGCATAAACGGCCGCCTGCCGCCCCCAGGCCGAAAAGTCAGCCAAGCTCCGGGCGGTCCCCACAGGCGCCATCTGAGCATCCTAAATTAATAAAATAATCGGCCGATCATAGACTAGGAGATATGCGCATACAGATATGCAAATATGGCAATATATTGCAAAATATTTACGGCGTTAATCCGTCTGTATATCAAAAAACACATGAATTAATTACCAGGAATAATCTGCAATAATATATTTATAAAAATAAAACTAACACCTATATAATATCCCTTTTAATATCCGAATATCAGGGCCTACCGCGCCGCCGAGATGTCCGGACTCCCAAGTAAAATTAGCTAATTAAAATAAGCATACTGCCATTCTCTGGAACCGCTTTATACCAGTAAAATTCGCCTCGTATAAATATAAAATAATATTTCCAGATGCAGCGCTGAAAGACGCGCAAGCGATCCGCAACTCCACCACTTTTCAAACGACCAACTCCTCGACTTTTTTCTTAAAATAAGAGATAATCGGATCATCCGGCGTCCCGCCGGAACGATCTCATGCCCGAAGCCCCTGCGACATCCGCGACCGTCTTCTGGATCGGCGCCTCCCGGCAAAGCCGTCAAGAGCACGAGGCCGCCTTGACCGGCCGAGGCTTCCAAGTCGCCTGGGCGGATTCCTTGGCGCCCCTGAAAAGCCTGGCCGTCCGCATACCGCCGGAGCTCGTGATCCTGGACTTGCAAGGCGACTCCGCCGACCCTTATCCTATAGTCCGGCGGCTGCGCCGCATCCTCCCCCCCCGCGACCTGCCCGTCGTAGTCCTCTCCGGCCGCCCGGCCGGGGCGGAGGAAGAGCGCCGGGCGCTCTCGGGCGGCGCCGACGACTGCCTGGCCGAGCCAGTCATCCCGGAAGTGCTCTGCGCGCGCGTCGAGGCCGCCATCGGGACCTTCCGCCAGTTCGCGCGGCCGCGGCCGCGGTCGCGGAGCGTGCTCCGGTCCAAGGATGGCCGCTTGATCCTGAACCTCGCGGCCGGCGAGTGCCTCGTTCAAGAAGGGCCGCGATACGAGGCCAAGCGCCTGACCCGCAAAGAGTTCAGCGTCCTGGCCCTGCTGCTAAGGAAGGCCCCTCGTATCGCGCGCTGGAGCGATTTCCGCACCGCCGGCTGGAGCACCTGGCGGCTGGGCGACGAGTCCCGGACCTTGGTCCAGCACGTGATGCGCCTGCGCGTCAAGCTTGGACCGCTGGGCCGCAGGATCGAGACAGTCCCGGGCGCAGGCTACCGCTGGAACGGCTGAAACCAGTTCCCTCCCCAGACTTTCCCGGTTAAAAATCTTTGCGAAAAAAATATTTAGCAAAAATTTAGCAGGCTTGACATTACATTCGCGCGGGTATATAATTAATACCTAAAGAGACGCTGCCCAGCCGCACCGGGCCGATTTTTGTTTGCATTACCATCGAGGAGGCGCACGAAACGGATATGAGTGAAGAGTCCGGCATGGCAGGGCACAGCGTTTCCGGCAAGTCCGCCTTGCACGGCCGCGCCGCGGGCGCGGCCAAGGTTCTGATAGTTGATGACAATGAGGACTATCGGCGCATCCTGCGCCGAACCCTGGAACCGGCCGGCTACAAGATCATCGAAGCTCTCAGCGCCGAGGAAGCAGAAAGGCTTCTGGCCGCGCGCGTCCCAGATGTAGCCCTGGTGGATTGGATGCTGCCGGGGAAGACCGGCGTCGAATTTTGTCGGGAAGCTCGCAAGGACCCTAGGTTGTCCCGAATGATCGTGATCATGCTGTCGGTCCAGTCCCAGACGGAAGACCAGGTACGCGGCCTGCGGGAAAGCGGGGCCAACCTGTACTTGACCAAGCCGTTTTCACCTCCGGAACTTCTCACCCGCATCGCCGGGCTCCTACAAAAGCGGGAGCGCATGGAAGGCAAAGCATAGCGACGCACGGGGTAAGCCATGAAAAATATTAAAACTGCTAAAAATCTCATAAAGCGAGCGTTGCGCGCCAGGGTTCTTAATAAGGCACTGGCCGCGGCCCTCTCCTTTGCGTTGGCCTTCCCCTGGCCCATGCGCCGGAATCTGCCCCAGGCTCAAGCCGCGGGCATTCCGCAATACCTCAACTACCAGGGCAAGCTGGGCGACGCCTCGGGCAACCCCTTGAGCGGCAACTACTGCTTCCGATTCACGCTGTACGACGCGCCCAGCGGCGGCAGCGTGCTATTCCCGACCGAGACCTGGAGCACCGGCGGCACCGGCGGCGGCAACAACCCCGTCAGCGTGACCAACGGCGTCTACACCGTGCAGATCGGCTCGCTCTCCTCCGGCGGCATCCCTTCGAGCGCCTTCGCCTCGGCCAGCGCCTACCTGCAGGTGGACGTGCATGCCGACGCTTCCGGCTGTCCCTCGCCCGAGGCCCTAAGCCCGCGGGAGCGCTTGGTTGCGGTCCCGTATTCCGTCCACGCCCTCAACGCCGAAAGCGTCACTGGCATCGTAGCCGAGGCCAACGGCGGCACAGGCGCGGACCTCTCAGGGGCCGCGGCCAACAGCCTGCCCTACTTCTCCGCCACGGGCATGATGAGCACCGTCGGCACCGGCGCCGCGGGGTATGTCCTGCAGTCCAACGGCTCTGGCTTGGCCCCGACCTGGGCGCCGGCCGGCGGCGCCGGCGGGCTGCTCTCCTCGACCAACACCTGGACCGCCTGGCAGAATTTCAACAATCAGGTCACCATCTCCTCCGACGCCTACATCACCGGCCAGATCAACTTACAGGGCACCAAGGTGACCACCGCGGGCGGCAAGCTCGACGCCACGCAACTGAGCGGTCTTGTGCCCCCGGCCAACGGCGGCACCGGGGCCGACCTGCAGAGTGTGGACGCCAACGGCGTGCCTTATTTCACCGCCAGCGGGGTCATGACCTCGGTAGGGACCGGAACCTCGGGCTACTTCCTGAAGTCCCAAGGCGCCGGCTCGCCACCCACCTGGGCGCCAGCCGATCCCTCTGCCATCCTT
>CAIRTQ010000107.1 GCA_903881545.1 uncultured Elusimicrobia bacterium | reverse complement strand
TACTTTCCAGCGGTGCCCATTCTGAAGTATCATTCTTTCACCTCGCGGGTGAAAAGTTATCGCTTTTCACCGATTCTTCCCTTTCGACGGGACGCGAGGTATTTTATTTCTTATTGATCATCCTTGTTTGAGGATTGGGGAAGTCCCTTATCCTGGACAAACCCTGATTCTCCTGATATACTCACTAATCCTATGAAGCTTGGTATGCTTGCGGTGCTGTTCTTCCTGTCCTTCCTCGGCTGCAAGCCCCCCAAATACTCCTACTACACCTCGCCCGCCCGGGATTTCCAGTGCCGTGTGCCCTGGGGTTGGGAGGTCATGTACGACAAGGAAGGCAAGACCTTCGCCAACGTCACCTTCATAGGCCCCTTCGAACCCGAGTTCTACATGGGCGCACCCAGCTTCAGCGTGCGCTGGTACTCGCGCTTCGCCGCGCACCGTCTGCGCGACGGATCATTGGAGATGTATGGCGGCGCCGACGATTTCATCAAACAGGCCCTGGGCTCCTTGTACCGCCGCGACCGCCAGATGGACCAAGCCGTGACCGAGCGCCAGGACATCGTGGCCGGCCGGACAGTCAAATATTTCGTGGTCGAGTCCCCGGCGCCCGTGCCGCACAAGGCGCGCTGGGGCACGGCCCTGGATTCCCGCACGGGCCAGCCCATCAACCCGCGCAAGCACGCCTACGTGGTGGTGCCCATGCCCAGCGGCTTCTACGTGCTGGCCTATCCCGCCACCTGGCAGGCCTACGACAAGTATAAGGACCAGTTCGCCGACCTGGCGCGCAATTTCATCCCGCTCAAGGACGGGCCCGGCGGCGCGTCCCTGCCGCCCACCGCGCCCGTACACAAGCCCGTCGGATAGAGGCCCGATAGCTAGATGCCCGCCGAAACCAAACGCCGCGAACCCGTGCGCCCGCGGACGCGCACGCGCGACCTGCGCGTCTCGGTCAAGGTCCGCGCCAAGTCCGCGGAAGTCTATCGGGCGCTGACCTCGGCCCGCGAGCTCTGCCGCTGGTGGCTTACCGGAGCGGAGACCGACGCGCGCAACTCGGGCCGCCTGCGCATGGTCTGGCCCAAGCGCAAGGATTGCCGTAGCTTCACCGGGGAGCGCGAGGGCTGCTTCGTGGACCTCGAGCCCGAGCGCAAGGTATCCTGGATGTGGCGCACCGGAGCGCAGCGCCGACTGGTGCCGCCATTGTGCAGCTTCTTCATCCTACCCCGGCCCCGAGGCTGCGAGGTGACACTGCTGCACGCGGGCTTCTCCTGCTGCCAGTCAGCGGACCGCGCCTACGACTGCTTCGCGCAAGGCTGGGAGGACGCCCTGGCCAAGCTCAAGCTCTATTTGGAAACGGGCCGCACCTGCAAGCACGAAGTCCTCACCCTCGCCGGCCTCAGGGCCACGCATGCTTGCCGCAAATAGACGGCATCAAAATACTATTGGACAGATAATGCCACTTTCTGCTTCAATAGATTAGAGCCGCAATGCGCTCAAGGGGGAAATATGGTAAGAAAGCACGGAGGTTTGTCCACGATCCTACCCGCTCCGGTCAAGACCGAAACGCCAGCCCAGACTAAACAAAACATCTCTATCGACTACCCGCAAGAAGGTGAGCGGGTCAACCCCGGCCATTATTCCATCCGGGTATCCTCCTCAGGGGAGCAGACGCAGGTTTCCATCGACAACGGCACCTGGCAGAACTGCCGCCAGGACAGCGGCTACGACTGGCACGACTGGACTCCCGAAGGGACCGGCACGCACCGCATCACGGCCCGGACCCGCGTGAACAACGCCTGGGTCAAGACCAACCGGACCTGTCAGGTCGGATAACAGCCGAACAAGCCGGCGGGGCATGGGCGCCCCGCCGGCTTATTTCATTTTCAGCCCCTCGTCGACTCCCACCAATCCGCGTCCCAGCAGGCGGCGCAGCAATCCTGAATCCAAGGAAACGTCCGGCGCGCGCGGCGGGACGCCTTGGAAATCAGCCACGCTGGCCCGGATGAGCCGCGCCGGATCCACCCCGGCCGCGCAGCAAAATTTCACCCCCAGATCGAAGCGGCTGATCCGCTCGGACCCGCCGCAATGCACCGTGCCCCTGAAGTCCGACTCGGCCAAGCCAACCAGAACTTGTGCCAAGTCCGGCGCGCAGACCGGAGTGCGATACTCGTCCACGAATAACCGGACCGGGCGGCCCGCGCGCAAAGAACCCAGGATGACCTCGTCCGAACTCCGGTTTCCGGACAGGCTGGACCCGTAGAGCAAGGCGGAGCGCGCTATGGCATGGTCAGGGCAGGCGGCCCGAACCTCGGCCTCGGCCAAGACCTTGGTCTCGGCGTAGCGGCTGATGGGGCCGACCGCGTCGTCCTCCGCGTATCCGCCCCGGCGGCCGTCGAACACCAAGTCCGTTGAAACGAAGACGAGCCTGCGGCCGGTATCGCCACAATAGCGGGCGATGACCCGCGTGGCCACGATATTGACGGCTTGCGCTTCATCCGGCGCGCGGCGCCATTGCGCCAGAACCTCATGCGATCCTTGAGCGGCCAAGCCCGCCCAATGTCCAAGCAGGCCGCCGGCTCCGGTAATCAGTATCTTCATGAGCTGACGCACCGCGTCCGCGTTAGTCTACCGCTCCCGCGCCGGCCGGTCAAGCCACGGCCGGCCAAAACAATTCCACCCTGGACGAACAGAGCCGCGCCTGCTACACTATGGCTCCTGGTGCTCCGATGAGCCGAACACTTGTCTTCCTCCTGACGGCCTTGGCCCTGGCCGCGCTCTCCTTACAGTCCATGGCCCAACCCAGGCGGGCCGACCGGCCCGCTCAAAACGGCCGCGCCACGGCGCGGCCGCGGCAGTCTCGGCCCGGCGCGTACCGGCCCCAGCCCGCGCCCCGCAACCACACGCCCTACAGCCGCCCCGCGGCCTACGCGCCGAGGCAGCACCGCTATTCCGCCGGCGCGGCACAACAAAGGACCCAACGACGGTCTTGGACCCAGCCGCCCCCGGCAAAGACGCCACCCATTCTGGAACAGTTGCGGCGCGCGGCAAGACCGACCGCGACGACAACCAAAACCGCGCCCTCGCCCCGGCCCATCCACGACTCCAGGGAGATGGTGCGCGACCTCAGACAGCCACCCCCGCCGCCGGCCGGCGCGGACGGTCGAGCTTTCCATGCCGAGCATCTAGCCCTCCCCCCCGCCCAGCACCTCTCCGTCGTGCGCAATGCGCCCTTGATCACGAACATATCGACCCACCACCCTGAGGAACTCACAACTTCTGGCTTCTTCTGGCATGAGGCCGGCGGGGTGCGCTACTGCCACCACCATGACAGCTTGGGACAAGACTGGTACGGGTTCTACGAAGGTCCGAGCTTCTACTGGACGCGCTACCATGTCGGGCGCTGGTGGTGGTTCGACCCTGCCCCTCAGCAGTGGCTCTATTTCGACAGCGGCAACTGGTGGTATCAAAACCAAACCCAGCCGCAGACGGTCTCCGTGTACATGAACGGCGGCTACGTCCCTGCGGCCGTGACGACCGCGTCCGAGGTCGTTGCGACGGGAAAGACCCCGGCCGAGCCCAAGTACAGCTCGGACGTGGACGCGCCCAACTACCGGGCCAACGAGAACGAAAACAGCTTCGCCTTAATCTTCGGCGTGGAGGATTACTCCCGCCTGCCCAAGGCCCAATTCGCGCGGCGCGACGCGCAGACCATACGAGCGCACCTAGCCGCCATGGGCTATCCCGAACGCAACATCATCTCGCTGACCGACGCAGACGCAGGACGCTCGGGCCTATCGAAATACGTGGAGACCTGGCTGCCCCAGCAGGTCAAGGCCGACTCACGCGTGTTCGTCTATTTCTCAGGCCACGGCGCGCCCGACCCTAAATCCGGGGACACCTACCTCATGCCCTGGGACGGCGATCCCAAGTACCTGGCCGACACCGCCTACCCCCTGGCGCGGCTCTTCGCCCAACTCAACGCCCTGCCCTCACGCAACGTAGTGGTGGCGCTGGACTCCTGCTTCTCGGGCGCGGGCGGCCGCTCGGTGCTCGTGACGGGGACGCGGCCCCTGGTCACCCGCATCAAGCTGAGCCGAGCCGCGGTAGGCGAGTTGACCGTGTTTACGGCCTCGGGCGCCGATGAGGTCACGGGGGTGGCCCAGGACCAGGGCCACGGCCTATTCACCTACTATTTCCTCAAGGGCTTGAACGGCGCCGCGCACTCCACCGCACAAGGTGTCACCGTGCAGGACCTCTACGACTACCTGCGGCCGAAGGTCGAAGACGCAGCGCGGGTGGACAACCGCGACCAAAGCCCGCAGCTCTTCATCCCCCCGGACGGGCAGCGGGGGATGCTCATCAAAGACCTGCGCTGACCTGCCCGGCCGCCTAGGCCGGCTGCTCCACGAAAGCGACGGCGTCCAGCAAGGTCTTGAGGTCGCGGTGGCGTAGGAAATAAACATAATCGCCCATGGCCGCAGTGAACACCTTCGGGAAGGGCATATGCGCCACCAATAGCGGGGCCAGCTCGGCCAGAACGGCATCGTGGCCGTGGAAATAGCGCGTCGCAGCGTGCCGCCCCACATGGGCCACGTGGTATTTTCGCTCGTAGTCGAAATGGCTTTCCCCGCAGACCACAGAGCGCGCCCAGACGCGGTAGAGGTCGATATCGCAGGCCCAGTCCATCATGTCCAGGGAATAGCCGCCGGGGGGCCGGACGTTGATCTCCAATGCGAAGCAGGCCCCGTCCGGACCGACCAGAAATTCGGCGTGAAAGAAGCGCTCGCGGATGCGAAAGGCGTGCACGGCCCGGCGGCCCAGCTCCTCGATCAGGGGCGGGATGTCGCGCGTGTAGAAGTAATGGACGGGCCGGTGCTGGGTAAGAATCTCCATGATGCCGGAGCTGACCCGGTGCGAGGCACAAAATACGATACCGCCGTCGCGGTCGGTGAGCCCGTCGAAGGTTATGAGTTCTCCCAGGAAAAACTTCTCGATGACATAGTCCTGGGGCGGATAGTCCAGGACGCCGGCGAGCTGGGCCTCGTCATCCACGCGGAACACGCGCTCCGCGCCCACGCCCACCTCGGGCTTGAAGATGACGGGGAAGCCTTCCCGGCGCACGAAGTCGCGGATCTGTCCAGCCGAGCCGATCGGCTCTCCGGGCAAGGCGGGCACGCCGGCCTGGAGGAATATCCCCTTCATGCCGGACTTGCGGCGGTTGAACTCCAAGTCGGACGGCTTCTGCCCAAACACGTTGAAATCCTGACGCAGGCGCGCCTCCAGGCCCAGCCAGTGCTCGCTGTGGGAGTCCAGCCGATCGATACGGCCATGGCGGGACATAAGATAAGCCGCGGCGCGGTAGAGGGCCTCGTAGTCGGCCATGTTGGGCAGATGGTAGTACTCGGTCAGGTCCGCACGCAGGCCCGGGTCGAGGGCCTCGGGCGGCGCGTCGCCTACGCCCAGCACCGTGGCGCCAGCCTCCCGGAGCGCAGAGGCGAAGCGCTGGAAATTGGGCGGAAAATTCGGAGACAGCAGCAGGACGTTCAAAGGCCCGGCCCCCCGCACAGGACGTGCTCCAGGAAATAAGGCAGTTGCTTGCGCCACCAGACCCAGTCGTGGTTGGCCTCCGGGCCCCACACATCGAACCAATGGGGCACGGCCTTGGCGCACAGAACATTAGAGAGCCGCTCGCTCTCGGGCAGGCACATGTGCTCCCAGGCACCCTGGCCCGCGCTGATGACGATGCGGCTCTTCCGGTAAAGGTTAAGGAACCAGTCGTCCGCCAGGGCGGGCAGGTAGCGCAAAGGGTCGTTGTAATAAATATTGTCGTCGCAATAGCCGCCCAAGGGCAGGAACTGCTCCAGGCTGTAGACCCCGCTCATGGCGATGACGGTGTCAACGAGGTCGGGGTGCCGGAAGAAGAAGTTGGCGGCGTGGAAAGCCCCTCCGCTGGCGCCCGCCACCATGGTGCGGCGCGGCGCGCGCGAGCCGGTCACGGAGCCGATGAACGGGATGACCTCATGGAGCAGACAGGACTCCCAGGCCGCGTGCCGGCGGCCGCGCTCGGAGGCCGGGGCCGCGGCGTTCTTCCAGCTTTGCCAGTCGCGGCCGTCCACCGCGAAGATGCGCAGGCGGCCGGCCTCCAGCAGGGGCCGGCAGGCCTCAATCATGCCGAAGTCCTCGAAATCGAAAAAGCGGCCTCCCATGGAGGGGAAGGCCAGCAGGGGCTTGCCGGCGTGCCCGTAGACCTTGAGCTCGAAATCCTCGCCCAGGCGCGGGCTGTGCCATTTCTGGTATCCGGTCATCAGGGAACCCTCGACTCATTCTACAGAATTGCTATCATCGCTGACAAAGGAGAATATCACATGAAACCACAGGCTTGGTTCTTCGTCTCCCTCGCAGTGTCCATGAGCACCGCTTTGTCGGCCACGGCCCGCGCCACGGAACGCGCCGACGTTCCAGACCAGTATAAATGGAACACCGCGGACCTTTACCCGACCGAGGATGCCTGGGCCAAGGCCAAGGACTCCGTGGCCGGCCGCATCCCCAAGCTGGCGGAATACCAGGGCCAGCTGGGCGCTTCCGCGGCCTCCTTCTACACCGCCGTCTCCGCCTTGATGGACCTGGACCTGGAGCTCTCGCACCTGGCGACCTACGCCTCCATGCGCTCCGATGAGGACACTCGGGTTAGCAAGACCCGGGAGATGAAGCAGTCCGCCGACGACCTGGCCGTGAAGTTCGCGGCCGCAACCGCCTTCATCCGGCCAGAGATACTGGCCTTGGGCGAAGCCAAGGTGCACGGCTTCGTGGCGGCTGACGCGCGCTTGAAGCCCTTTGCCCCCTGGCTCGACGACATCCTGCGCTACGCGCCCCACACCCTTTCTGCCGCTGAAGAAAAGGTCGCGGCCGAGGCCGCCATCATGGCCGACGGCGGCTCCAACGCCTACACCACCTTCACCAACGCGGACCTGCCCTATCCCGACGCCGTGCTGAGCACGGGTGAGAAGATCCACCTGGACGCCTCGGCCTACACCCGGTACCGCGCCTCCGCGGTCCGCGCGGACCGCGACCTGGTCTTCAAGACCTTCTGGTCCCGCTACAAGGACTTCGAACGCACCCTGGGCTCCACCTTGGACGCCAACGTCAAGACCCATGTCTTCGACAAGAACGTGCATAAATACGCGAGCTGCCTGGAAGCGGCCCTGTACAACTCCAATGTGCCGGTCACGGTCTACTCCCAGCTGGTCAAGGACGTGCACGCCAACCTGCCCACACTGCACCGCTACCTGAAGCTGCGCCAGAAGATGATGGGCGTAGACCAACTGCGCTACGAGGACCTCTACGCGCCCATCGTGGGCAAGGCGGAGCTCAACTACACCCCGGAGCAGGCCAAGGACCTCGTCCTCAAGGCCGTCGAACCATTGGGAGAGCAGTACGTGGCCGACCTGAAGAAGGGCTTCGAACAGCGCTGGGTGGACTTCATGCCCACGCCGGGCAAAAAATCAGGAGCCTACTCGACCGGGGCCTACGGCATACATCCCTATCAGCTGCAGAATTACACCGGCCTCTACGAGGAGGTCTCGACCTTGGCCCACGAGGCGGGCCATTCCATGCATACCTTCCTCTCGGACAAGAACCAACCCTACCCGACCCACGACTACAAGATCTTCGTGGCCGAGGTGGCCTCGACCTTGAACGAGAACCTGCTCCTGCAGTATATGCTGTCCAAGACCACGGATACGGCCGCGAGGCTGTTCCTGCTGGGCACCCATATCGACGGCCTACGCACCACGCTGTTCCGCCAGACCCTCTTCGCCGAGTTCGAGCTGAAGATCCACGAGATGGTGGAGAAGGGCGAACCCTTGGTGGGCGAGAAGCTGACCGAGATATACCGGAGCCTGCTCAAGGAATACTACGGCGACGCCGCAGGGGTTTGCAAAGTGGACGACCTCTACGGAGTAGAGTGGGCCTACATCCCGCACTTCTACTACGACTTCTACGTTTACCAGTACGCCACGAGCATCACGGCCTCATCCAAGATCGCGGCCGACATCCGCGCGGACAAGACCCCAAAGAGCCGGGACGTTTACCTCAAGATGCTCTCCTCCGGCTCCTCGCGTTTTCCCTTGGACCTGCTCAAGGACGCGGGCGCGGACCTGACCACATCGGGGCCCTTCAATGCGGCCATCGCGGAGATGAACGCCACCATGGACGAGATGGAGAAGCTGCTGGTGGAGACTCCGAAGAAATAAGCCGCACGCAGCAGCACCCGAACCGACCCGCGCGTAACGCGCGGGTCGGTTTCTTTACCGTAAACTTACCGGAGCTTTACCGACAAATTACCTGTCTGTAACATCTTTCCCAATCAACGGCCTATACTTGGAGTAAGGCCGGAGGGTCTATGAAAAAAATCAAGACGCCGTTGGCACGCGGGGTCGCTTCGGCGATTGCAGCGTCGATTCTCATCGCGACTTCTGGGAATATGGCGGCTGCCACGGTGCCGGCATCATTAGCCAACGCAATCACCGAGGCCAAGCATTTCTCGAGTGGGCAGACTTTTACCACGGCCAAAAGCCTGATCACGACTTTCGACAGGACTTGGCCTTCCGTCAGCACTTACTGGTGCGCCTGGATGGCGAGCTTTTTCATGCGCGGCACCACAGGCCTGTCCAAAACGAATTGGACCACGATCACGAGTAAAACCGGCTTTTCCTTGTTCAGCGCGAGCGATGTCTTCAGGGAGGTCCTGCTCCATGGTTCTCTCCAGAAGACCCCCACGGCCGGGGATTTTGTCGCCTATTACAGCGCCAGCGCCCAAACAGCGGTAAATGCCTTGGAAAACAAGCCGTCCTATAAAGACTCCTCCAAGTCGGACGCCTACTTAAAGCCGTTCAGCCACTGCGGATTCGTCCGAAGCGTCTCCAACGGCCAGGCGACCGTAGTCGAGGGCGATGTCGGGACCTATACTGATTACACCAAGAATGTGGTCACGGTGCGGACCTTCTCCTACACGGGCACCTATGCCTACGGCTCGATGAAGTTCGCCTTCGCGCGACCCATTTGGCCATAACCGGACCAGATCCAGCGGGCCATCGGTTTAACTACGCCGCCGTACCCCGCCGTCATTGGCTTTGACCCAGCGCGAGACCAAGCCAAGGACCTTGCGTCTCTGGCGATAGAGGAGATGCCCATCCTCGAGTTCTATCAGCTTCGCCTTCCCCGCCACCTTGGCCGCCAAACCCCGGGAATCCTGAACCGGGATGACCTGATCATCCTTGCCATGAATGATCAGATAAGGTCTGCGCGCCGCCGTTTCAACAAATCCCTCCAAAGAAAATGCCGCGCCTAAAGATCTGATTGCATCCCTCATGGTCGCTTTCGTATAAAGCCGACAATCCTCCGGCGAATCCGCGAAGATTCCATCTATCAAGGCGCTCAAGGCGGCACCGGTCGGGAACACCGATAGCGGGGCGAGCAGAAGCAAAAGCCCCTCCACGCGCCGGCATAAGGAGATGGCCAAATAGCCCCCCCAACTATGGCCCATAAGAGAAAGCGGTAAGCCGTATTTCCTCTTAACGAAGCCCAGGAACCTCTCAAGCGTTTCGCGCGACCGAGTGAAGGAGAATGACCCTCCGCTGAAACCCAGACCGGGATAATGCGGTATGAGGACCGCATAACCCAAGAGGCACAACTGCTCCGCGATGTCATAATTCTTCGTGGACCAGGCGGGAAACCCGTGCAGGCAGACGAACAAGCCCTTCGCCTTCTTGCGGCCCGCGGGCAGCAGCTCGAAAACATACATCCCCTGGTGGCGGTAGGCCCGCCCTTTGATGAGATCGTTCATAAGCCGGACTCCACACGGGATTGCAGCATGCGGTCGCCATCGAAGCAGAAAAACCCGCGGAAAGGCTTGCCGGCCAGCATCCACGGCATCCAGTCCTTATCGTCGGCCCACATCTCCGCGTAAGGGAGATCCGCGGTCTGGGCCCAGAACGGCGCCGCCTCGTCCGTCTCGATCATCTCTCCCTCCGCCCCCCGCGCCGTGAAGACCGTGCAATGCAGGGCGTAGCCGTCCGCGAATTGGAAGAAAAGCTCGCCGGCCGCAGAGAGTCCGTTCGGATCCAAACCGACCTCTTCACGGGTCTCGCGGCACGCCGCCGCCGGCGCACTCTCGCCAGGCTCGATACGCCCGCCGGGACCGTTGATCTTGCCCGCGCCCAGCCCGCGCTTCTTGCGTATGAGAAGGATGCGGCCGTCCCTGATGATGAAGCAGAGGACGCCGCGCTCGGTCGGCTTCCAGACGCTCCAGTCCGGCTCGTTCATTTGGCCGCGGGCGGCGCCGGGTAGCCCACGGACTGGGCCAGGATGATCCTCTGCTCCGGCCTCAGTCCCAGGGTCTTGGCCAGAGCCGCTTTGTTGATGGCGCCGCGCACACAGACCGCCAGCCCCCTAGAAGCGCCGTAGAGATAGACGTTCTCGGCGATGAAGCCCGCGTCCGCGGCCGCGTAAAAAAGCCGCTCCTGCTCCGGGCCATCGCCTGTCTTCGTGAGATCCGCCACGAAGATCAGGTCCACCGGGACCTGGGCGACGAATTGCTGGACGCCGGTCTCGGACCGAATGTCCCGGGCCAAGATCGGCTTGAGCGCATGGCCCGGCGCGTCGTAACGGTAGGCCCCGGCGGCCAACGCCACGTAGACGTCGATCTCCTGCTTGTTCCGGGCCGAAGGCGCGGTGCGGCCCCCGGATTCCGGACGGTTCACCCCGAAGGCGGCCCAGAGCAGATTGGAGACCTCCTGCATGGGCAGAGCTTTCGGGCTGAAGTCCCGGGTAGTCCGCCGTTGCCGCAACTCTCTCAGCACGGGCCGCTCTAACTCCGGCGCCGGCAAGGCCAGGGCCTTAGGCTCCTGTGCGCGCCCGCCAGCGCTGGCCGCCAGCGACCAGACCAGCAGCACTCCCGCCGCTCGGCGCATGGCGCTGCGTCCTACCAGACCCGGCAGGCACCCCCCATGTTGACCATGGGAGCGTTCTGCTCACAAGAAAAGGCCCGCGCGAACTCCGGAACATTGACCACCACGCCGTTGACCCGGTAGCGGTTGGGGGAATGCGGGTTGGTCAGGGCCATGAGCCGGAGCGATTCTGTGGTGCGCTTCTCGCACCAGATCTGACCGTAGGCCATAAACAGCCTCTGCTCGGGCGTGAAGTGGTCTATCGGCGCCTGGGGCGCGGCCGCCAAAGCCGACTCCAGCGCCATGTAGGCGATGCGCAGGCCCCCGTTATCCGCGGTGTTCTCGCCCAAGGTCAGCCGGCCATTGAGCTTCACGTCTTCGGTCGCGACGAAGGCGCCGTACTCGTTGGCGATGCAGTTGGCGCGCCACTCGAACTCCCGCGCGTCGTCCGCGGTCCACCAGTCCCGCAAATAGCCCCGGGCGTCAAAATGCCGGCCCTCGTCGTCGAAGCCATGGGTCATCTCATGGCCGATGACCGCGCCGATGCCGCCGAGGTTGACCGCCAGGTCGAGCGCCGGGTCGTAGAAGGGCGGCTGCAGGATGCCCGCCGGAAAGTTGATGTCGTTGCGCTGGGGATCGTAATAGGCGTTGACCGTGGGCGGGGTCATGTCCCACTCCTTGCGGTCCACGCGCCGGCCCACCTTGACTAGCCGCCGCCGCGCCTCGAAGGCGCGGCCGCGCATGGCGTTGCCCAGCGCATCGCCGCGCTCCACCCGCAGGGCCGAGTAGTCGCGCCAACGGTCCGGATAGCCGATCTTGTTGGCGATGGCCGAAAGCTTGCGCCGGGCGGCCGTCCGGGTCGCCGGCGTCATCCAGCTCAGGTCCGCGATGTCGGCCTGGAAGGCCCGCTCCAAGGACCGCAGCAAGGCGCGCATGCCCTCCTTGCTGCGCGGCCCGAACTTCTTCTCCACATAGAGCCGCCCCAAGGCCTCGCCCAAGTCCCGGTCCGCCAGCTCCACGCAGCGCTTCCACCGCGGCCGCTGCTCCCGGGCCCCCGTCAGCCTGCGCTCGTAGAAGTCGAAGTGCTCCGCCACGAAGGCCTTGGGCAGCAGCGGCGCGTAGGCGTGCACCAGGTGCCAGCGCAGGTAGGTCTTCCAATCCTGCACGGGCGTCTGGGTCAGCAAGACGTCCAGGCGCTTGAAGAAATCCGGGGCCGCCACGTTGAGCTCCGCGAAGCGCGGGGCGTCGACTTCGGAGAAGAAGCGGTTCCAGGGGAGATTCGGCGCCAGGGCCCGGAGCTGGGCCAAAGTCATCTTATGGTCGAGGTTGGTAGGGTTGCGGCGGGAGACGCGGTCCTGGGAGCTCTCGGCCAGCGCCGTCTCCAAGGCCATGACCGCGTCGGCGTCGGCCGCGGTCCGGACCTCGTCGTCTCCCAGCAGGGAGAACATCCGGCGCACATGCGTGGCATAAAGCGCGCGCAATTCCATGGACCTCATGTCCTTCTTGAGGTAGTAATCCCGGTCCGGCAGGCCGAGCCCGCCCTGGTCTACGGCCGCAATCATGCGCGTGGCATCCTTGAAGTCCTGGTCAGAGCCGAACCGGAACGGCACGGGCACACCGATGAGGTGCAGATGCGCCATCTCGGAGAATAGCTCGTCGCGGCCGCGCACCCTTTCCAGGCGCGCCAACTCGGTCTGTAGAGGGCCCAAGCCCGCGGTCTCAATAGTCTTCTCGTCCATGCAGGCGCCGTAATAATCCCCGAGCTTGCGGATCGGTTCGTCGCGCTTGGCTTGCGGCGCCGCGGCCTGCTCCAGCAGGTCACGCAAGACCTCGCGGTTGCGCTCGGCCAGCTCCTGGAACCGGCCCCAATGGGACTGGTCCGGCGGGATGGAAGTCTTGGCCAGCCAGCCGCCGCAGGCGAACTGGTAGAAATCCGCGCAGGGAGAGGTCGTCGTGTCCAAAATGGTCGGGTCGAACCCCGGGATGGGCCTGCCGCCGGACATCTCCTGCGTCCACGCTGCGGGCGCCAGCAGAGCGCCGGCCAGCACGGCCAAGACCAGGGAAGAAACCCTCATGATATTCACCTCGCTGGCTGAAATGATACCAGAATTCGCATGACTGTCCGCGTGCCGCAGCAGCTGAGAGCTTCTTTGGAGCCCCCGGAAAACATAAAATAAGGAAGAAGAATGTCTTCCCATGAACGATGAAGAAACGGTCGCGCGGGCTCGGCGCGGCGACGAGGCCGCTTTCGCCGAGCTGATCCGGAGGCATCACGCCTGGATTATGGGCCTTTGCGCCTCCACTTTGGGAGACCGCGCCCAGGCCGAGGACGCGGCGCAGGACATATTCTTCAAGGCCTATCGCTCCCTGGAGCGATTCCAGGGCACGGCCTCCTTCTCCACCTGGCTGCACCGCATCGCGGTCAACCGCTGCCTGGACCTCCTGCGCACCCGCGCCCGCCGCAAGACCGAATCCTGGGACGCGCTCTTGGAAGACGAGGGCGAACGCATCCATCAACTCCTGGCCGCGCCCCCGGACGAGGAGCGCAAGCGGGAAGACGCCGATCTCGTGGCCCGGGTCATGGCCTGCCTGCCCCCAGCCTACCGGGTGGCCTTGACCCTGCGCGAGGTCCAGGGCCTGAGCTACGCGGAGATAGCAGAAGCCATGGCCTGCTCCCTCGACTCGGTCAAGGCCCGCCTGCGGCGCGCGCGCCAGGTCTTCCAGGATCGCCTGCGACACCTTACGGGCTCCATGAGCGTCTAATCAACCAAGGCCGAACATGGATCGAAAACACGACGGTTACCAACCCGAGGATCAGGAGTGGGCCCGCATCGCCGCGACTTTTCTGGCCCAGCCGGCCCGGCCCACCGCGACCGAGACCGAAGCCTTCGTTGCCAAATTCATGGACCGCATCCGGCCGGAACAAACCCCCGTCCCCGAGGCGGTCTCCCCGTGGCCCTGGGCCTTATGGCGCTGGGCGGCTCCGGCCGTGGGCTTCGCCTTAGCCACGTCCTTTGCGCTCCTGCTGCAGCCCGGCTCCGAGGCCGGCGATCCCGCGGAGCTGCTGCTGGCCGGCTGCGAGGCGGCAAGCCCGATTCAAGCGGCTTCCCAACTCCGCGAGCCCACCATGGATGACATGCTCACTTTGGCGATGGAGAAACTATGAACCTGCAATGGCGCCAGACCTTACCCGCACTTCTGCTCGGATGCCTCTTAGGCCTCTGGGCCGGCGTCCTGCTGCCCAAAGCCGCGCGCCAATGGCGGCCCGGCGCTCCCGACACCGGCCGGATGCTGAACAAGTTCACCACCGAGCTGCGGCTGGATGCCGGGCAGAAAGACGCGGTCAAGGCTGTGATCGATTCGTACCGCGAGCAGGTCAAGTCCATCCACGCGCGGGAGGAAGCCCCGTTGGCGGGACTGCGCGCCGCGATGCAGAACGACATCATGAAGCTGCTCAACCCTGAGCAACAGCGGAAATTCCTGGAAATGCGGGCGCGCTGGACCGCGCGCCGCAAGGACGCGAGATAGATGCGGCCCTCCTGGGCCGGTTTCAAACGCGGGATCTGGCTGGCCGGCCTGGTCTTGGCGGCCGCCGTGGTCACGGCTCCGGCGGAACAGATGGCGCCACTCCCTCCGGCCCCTCCTCCTGAGAAAGTCCTGACTTGGGAAGACTGCGTGGCCCTGGCCGCGCAGAAGAATCCCAGCCTGGTCTCCGCGCAATACGCCGTGCAGGCCAGCCACGCCGCCTACCTGGGCAGCTTCAACGGCCTGATGCCGACAGTCACTCTCTCCGACTCGTATTCGTCTGGCGGAGGGGGCACAGCCTCGGGCAACGGGGCGCCCGGCTACGCCGCCCAGGCCGCGGCCAGCGTCAACCTCTTCAACATGAGCGCAATCGCCGGGATCAAGTCCGCCTCCGCCAACGACGCCCAGGCCCAAGCGGCCCGGCGCCAGGCCTCGGCCAACCTCCGCTACAGCCTCCGTGCGGCCTTCGCCCAGGCCTATATTGCAGACAAAAACGTCGAAGTGGCCCGCAAGATCTTGGAGATACAGCAGAAGAACGCCGAGGAAGTCGCCCTCAAGTACCAGTCCGGCAAGGAGTACAAGGGCAACATGCTCAGCGCACAGGCTCTGTTCCTACAAGCGCGGGCCAGCCTGGCGCAGACCCTGCGCAGCGTCAGGACGACACGCCGGTCCCTGGACCAGCAACTGGGCTTGGACGAGTTCTCCGAGATCGCGGCGACCGGGACCTTGACCGCCCAGCCGCCCCCGGAATTCCCGCGCCGCATCGAGGACGCCCTCGCCGTCCGACCGGACGTGGTCCTGCAAGAAGCGGTAATTAAATCCGCACAGGCCGCCGTCACGACTGCACAAAGCCCGCTCTGGCCGAACTTGAACGCCAGCTACGCGCGCTCGCGCAGCGGCCCCTATGAGTTTCCCAATCCCATATACGGCTGGTCGGCCGGAGTGACTTTGAGCTATCCCCTCTTCTCCGGCGGGCCGACGGCCGCCTATTACGCCAACAAGTCCGCCCAGGACCTCTTCAAAAAGTCCGAACAGGACCTGCGCACGGTGCGCGATGCCGCGGTGGTGGACCTGGAAACCAGCTGGGCGGCTTACTCCAACGCCCATGACCAGCTCCTCTACGCCAATGCCAATCTGGAAGCCACCCGCCAGCGCAACTCGGAGGCCGAGATCCGCTACGGCGCAGGCCTGCTCACCTACGACAACTGGGAAGTCATCGTCGCGGAATGGGTCAGCGCGGAACAGCAGGACAAACAAGCCCAGTTGACCGCCGTGACGGCGCAGGCGTTATGGGAAAAATCTTTAGGGAAGGCTTTGGGGGAATAGCATGAAAAAGATCCTTATTCTCGTTGTGGCCCTGGTGGCACTGGGGGCCGGAGGCTGGACTTTTAAAAAAAAGTTCTCCAAGCCGGCCCGCCCGGACTTCGTCGCGGTCAAGGCCGTCGAGGCCCCCATCGAACAGACGGTGGAGGCCACGGGTTCGGTGGCGCCATACCACCGCGTCGAGATCAAGCCTTCCTTCTCGGGACGCATCGAGAGGCTCCTGGTCCGGGAGGGCGACCGGGTCAAGCAGGGCCAGATCATCGCTTGGATGAGCTCGACCGACCGCGCCGCCATCCTGGACGCCGCCCGGTCGCAAGGCCCCAGCGAGCTCAAGAAATGGGAAGACGCCTATAAGGCCACGCCCATCGTGGCCCCGCTGCCCGGGCTCATCATCCTCAACAATGTGGTCGAGGGCCAGACCATAGATACGAGCGTCGTCATCTACGCCATGTCCGACATCCTGATCGCCGTCGGACAGGTCGATGAATCGGACATCGGACGCATCCATGTCGGGATGCCCGCGCGCATCACCCTGGACTCCTATCCCGACCAGAAGACTAATGCCAAAGTCTTCGACATCCTCTACGAAGGGAAGAATGTCTCCAATGTCATCCAGTATCAGGTCAAGATCAGGCTCGACCAACTCCCCACCTATTTTCGGTCACAAATGACGGCCAACATCAGCTTCATCCTCCAGCGCAAGGACAAGGCCCTGCTGGTCCCGGCCGGTGCCGTGCGCGAGAAAGACGGAGTCAAGATGGTCCTCACACCCAGCCTGGATCCCGGCGGCAAGGACGTCTGGCGCGAGGTCAAGACCGGCATCGAGAACGACATCTCCGTCGAGATCGTCTCGGGATTGGCCGCCAGCGACACAGTTTTGATCCGCCAAGCCAAGTACATGCCCCAGTCCGCGGCGGCGAGCAGTCCCCTAGCCATGGGTGGAAGGCCCAGCGGCCCTTCGGGGCAGGCTCCCAAAAACGGCGCAGGAGGCGGAGGCCGCTGATGTCCCTCATCGAGATCAGGGGTATCACCCGCTCCTATCAGGTGGGTGGCAGCGAACTCAAAGTCCTCAAGGGGATCGACCTCAGCATAGAAGAGGGCGAGTTTGTCGCCATCATGGGTCCTTCCGGCTCGGGCAAGTCCACCCTCATGCAGATCCTGGGCCTGCTGGACCGCCCGACATCAGGCAAGTATCATTTGCTCGGCCTGGACGTCTCGCGCCTCACGGACGATCAAGGCGCGATCTTGCGCTCGCGGACCATCGGCTTCATCTTCCAGATGTTCAACCTCCTGTCCCGGACCTCGGCCTTGGACAATGTGGCACTGCCCATGATCTACTCCGGAGCGCCCAACCGCGCGGGACGCGCCCTGGACGTGCTGACTCAAGTCGGACTGGCTGACCGTCTCCACCATAAGCCCAACGAGCTCTCCGGCGGGCAGCAGCAGCGGGTGGCCGTCGCCCGCTCACTGGTCAACCATCCCAAGATCATCTTCGCAGACGAGCCGACCGGCAACCTCGCCTCGGACCAGGCCGAGGAGATCCTGGGCCAACTCCAGCTCCTGAACCGCGGCGGCATCACCGTCATCATGGTCACGCACGAACCCGACATCGCGGCCCATGCCCGACGCATCATCCGGCTTAAGGACGGCATAATCGTGGCCGACGAACTCACGACGGCGAGCCTGGGCTCGCCGTCCCTGGAGGGCAGCCGTTCTCCTCTCCCTGAAGGGACGGGCGTCAGACTCGATCTCAGCCACCCCGAGCTCAGCCTCGCCGAATTCAAAGAGTTTAGTGCATCGGCTCTGCGCGCGCTGGGCGCCAACAAGGTCCGCAGCGCCCTCTCCATGCTGGGCATCCTGATCGGCGTGGGCGCGGTCATCGCCATGCTGGCCGTTGGCAAAGGCGCGCAGAAAGCCATCGAGTCGCGCATCGCCAGCCTGGGTTCGAACCTGGTCATGCTGATACCCGGCTCCACCACCGTGGGCGGGGTGCACGGCGGCTCGGGCACCCGCAGTCGTTTCACCTTGGAAGACGTGAAGGCCATCTCCAAGATCCCCCATGTCTCCCGCGTCGAAGGCAATGTCAGCGGCTCGGGACAGATGGTCTACAAAGACCAGAACTGGAGCACGCAGATCACCGGCGCCACCCCCCTCTACGCGGCCATGCACAACGCCCAGCCCTACTATGGCCGCTTTTTCACCGACGAAGAGAATCTGCACCTCGACCGCGTCATCCTCCTAGGCCAATCCGTGATCAACAACCTTTATCCCAAGAAGGAGAACCCGGTGGGAACGGTCGTCAAACTCAACCACATCAACTTCCTGGTCATCGGGATACTCCCCATCAAAGGCTCCACCGGCTTCCGCGACCAGGACGATATGGTCATCATCCCCTTGCGCACGGCCATGAAACGAGTCGTGGGCAAGGTCTACGTGGACAACATCTCCGTAGAGGCGGACGGGCCGGAATCCATCAACCGGGTCATAGCCGACGTCCAGCGCCTCATGCGCCGCCGCCACCACCTGCCCGACTACAAAGACGATGATTTCACTCTGCGCAACATGGCCGATATCCAGGCCACGCTGGCCGGCACGACCCAGACTTTCACTCTGCTTCTGGGCATCGTGGCCACGATCTCGCTCTTGGTCGGCGGCATCGGCATCATGAACATCATGCTGGTCTCGGTGAGCGAACGCACGCGCGAGATCGGCCTGCGCAAAGCCGTGGGCGCGGCTCGGCGCGCGATACTCTCCCAGTTCCTCATCGAGTCCGCGGTACTCTCCACCATGGGCGGCGTGATAGGGATCATCATGGGGATGACGGTCTCTTTTACCCTGTCCAAGTTCGCGGGCTGGGCCGCGATCGTCACCCCTCAGGCCGTCATCATGGCCTTCGTCTTCTCCGCCAGCGTCGGCGTGATCTTCGGCTTCTGGCCCGCGCGCAAGGCTTCGCTCCTCTCTCCCATCGAAGCCCTGCGCTATGAATAGCCTCATCACGCTCGGGGGCGTCACCCGCTCCTACCGGTTGGGCGGCGGCACGCTCCAGGTCCTCAAGGGGATAGATCTGACCATCGAAGAAGGCGAGTTCGTCGCCATCATGGGCCCCTCGGGCTCGGGCAAGTCCACGCTCATGCAGATTCTAGGGCTCCTGGACCGTCCCACATCAGGGCGCTATCACCTGCTGGGGCGCGACGTCTCGCGGCTCTCGGACGACCAGGGCGCGATCCTGCGTTCGCGGACCATCGGCTTCATCTTCCAGATGTTCAACCTCCTCAGCCGGACATCGGCTTTGGACAACGTGGCGCTGCCCATGATCTATTCCGGTACGGCCAACCGGAGGGAGAGGGCCCTCGAGGTTCTGACTCAAGTCGGACTGGCCGACCGCATCCACCACAGGCCCAACGAGCTCTCCGGCGGCCAGCAACAGAGGGTGGCCGTCGCCCGGTCCCTGGTCAACCATCCCAGGATCATCTTCGCCGACGAACCCACCGGCAACCTGGCCTCGGACCAGGCCGAGGATATCCTGAACCAGCTCAAGCTCTTGAACCGCAGCGGCATCACCGTCATCATGGTGACCCACGAGCCCGAAATCGCGGCCCACGCCCGGCGCATCATCCGGATCCGGGACGGCAGGATCGTCGCGGACGAACGCGGCCAGCCGGAACCCGCCGTGGCGGCGGCCCATCCCGAGTTCCCGCTCGATCTTCGGCATCCGAAAGCCAGCCTGGCCGAGCTCCGGGAATTCAGCCTCTCCGCCCTGCGCGCCCTCGCCGCCAACAAGGCGCGCAGCGCCCTCTCCATGCTGGGCATCCTGATCGGCGTGGCTGCGGTCATCGCCATGCTCGCCATCGGCAAAGGCGCTCAGAAATCCATCGAGGCGCGGCTCTCCAGCCTCGGCTCGAACCTGCTCATGCTCTTTCCGGGCGCCCCCAGCACGCGGGGCATCCGGGGCGCCATCGGCGACACCAGCCGGCTGACGCTCCTGGACGCCAAGGCCATCCGGTCCCTGAGCCCGCAGATCGCAGACCTCTACCCGGAAGCGGAGGGCAACGTTCAGATCGTCAACGGCGACAAGAACGCCATCACCGAGATGCAGGGAGTCACCTCCAGCTACGAATCCATCCGCAATGCCAAGCCGGCCTATGGGCGGTTCTTCACGGACCGCGAGGACCTGGCCCTGGCGCGCGTCGTCCTGCTGGGAACGACCGTGGTCCGGGAACTCTTCGGCGCCGAGAACCCCGTCGACAAGACGGTCAAGATCAATCACATGAACTTCAAAGTCATCGGGATCCTCCCCGCCAAGGGCGCCAGCGGCTTCAGCGATCAGGACGACATGATCGTCGTCCCCATCCGGACCGCCATGAGGAGAGTCCTGGGAACCCAGTACCTCCACGAGATGGCGATCGAATGCGCCTCCGCCGAGGCGATCCCCTATGTGATCGGAGACATCCGTAATTTCCTGCGCCATCGCCACCGCCTGCCGGATTTTAAGGAGGACGACTTCACCCTGCGCAACAACGCCGAGATGCAGGCCACGCTGTCCGAGACGACGCGAACCATGTCCATGCTCCTGGGCGTCGTGGCGGCCATCTCGCTCATCGTGGGCGGTGTCGGCATCATGAACATCATGCTGGTCTCGGTCAACGAACGCACGCGCGAGATCGGCCTGCGCAAGGCCGTGGGCGCGGCCCGGCGCGCCATCCTGGCGCAGTTCATGATCGAGGCGGCCGTGCTCTCGACCGCGGGCGGCATCGCCGGAATTGTTTTGGGGGTCACGGTTTCCATGGGGCTATCCACCTTCGCGGGCTGGGCCGCGGTGGTGACCCCGCAGTCCGTGCTCCTGGCCTTCCTGTTCTCCGCCGGCGTCGGAGTGATCTTCGGCTTCTGGCCCGCGCGCAAAGCGTCCCTGCTGTCTCCCATAGAGGCATTGCGTTACGAGTAGGGCGCCCGGGGCGGTCCGGCGCCAGCCATCTAAGAATGTTACCGAAGGCTAGGTGATCGCCATCGGCCGGTCATCTTTCTCTTCTTTTTCGGGGCTTCCGGATTTGCCGTGGGTAGCCGTGTAGGGTAAGATAGTGGCTTCCGGAACAGGAGGAAGCCACTATGCAAGACACCGCGCTCTATCAGTACCTGCTGGGCCTGAAGTCACCGTGGGCGGTAAGCCGCGTGAATCTGGACGTCAAAG
>CAIRTQ010000106.1 GCA_903881545.1 uncultured Elusimicrobia bacterium | reverse complement strand
TTGCGTTTCTGAGTCTTTTGATACCGGATTTGCATCTCTCTCACGTATTCTCTCCTGGCCTTCGGACTCATCCCCATGCCCCCAAAACTGCCCCAAACCCGCTGGGGCCGTTCGGTAACATCTTAGATGAGTTGACGGCTAGGATATCGGTAACATCTTACGTGAGTTGAAGCGCAGAATCATACCAATAATTTGATATACTCAAAAACTTCCGCTTCCGTCGGGACGCGGGAATCTAGCCGCGAGGAGAAAACGGTTATGGTGACTGGACTCGTGCTGGTTCGGCTGATGGCGGGGCAAGAGAAGCAATCCCTGACGCAAATTCAGAAAACGGAAGGCGTATCCCATGTCACCGCGGTCTTCGGCCGCTGGGACCTCGTGCTCGATATCGAGAGTTCAGACCTTGCCACCCTTTCCAATGTGATCGTCCGGGGCATCCGCGCCATCCCCGGAGTGATGTCCACGGAGTGCCTCGTCACCACCGCCATCTGACCGCGGCGGATAGACGCGACTCCGAGATGACGGCCGAGCCCACCATCCGAACACTCAACGACCTCCTCGACGCTGCGGCGCGTGCCCGACCGCGGCCAGGCACGCTGGCCACGCCGCAGATGCGCCTGAGCTACGGCGACCTGCGCGACCAAGTCCTGCGGACCGCGGCCGGCATGCATGCCGCCGGCATCGGCCGGGGCGACCGGGTTGCCATCGTCCTGCGCAACGGCATCCCGTTCGTCGTGTCCTACTTCGCCCTGGCGCGCCTGGGCGCGGTGGCCGTGCCCATCAACTTCATGGTGCAGAAGCCTGCGGACCTGGCCTTCATGTTCCAGGACTGCACGGCCAAGGCCGTAGTGACCCAGAGGGACTTCCTCCCGGCCCTGCGCGCCGCGGCCCTCTTGGCGCCCTCGATGCGGCACATTTGGGTCAGCGGGCCGGGCCACGGCGCGCAGGCCGGGGCCGCTGAATCGCCGTTTGCCGAACTGGGCGCCGCCACACCTCAAGAGCCGCCAGAGGCGCCCGTCCAAGAGAGCGACCTGGCCGGCATCCTTTATACCGCCGGGACCACCGGCGTGCCCAAGGGCGTCATGCTCACCCACCGCAACCTGGTAAGCAATTGCCTGGCCGGGGCCGCGCACATGGGCCTGCGCCGCAACGATGTCATGCTCTGCATCCTGCCCATGTTCCACGCCTTCGCGTGGACCGCCAACATCCTGACGCCCATGAGCATGAGCGTCAATGTTGCGATCGCCCCTTCGGTGACCCCGCCCCGGATCTGGCTGAGCCTCATGGCGCGCCAGGGAGTGACCATCTTCACCGCCGTGCCCCCGATCCTCACGGTCCTGGCCAGCAAGGCCACGGGGCTCAACCGCCTCCTGCTGCGCTGGTGGTATTTCCGCCGCGTGCGCCTGGCCGTTTCGGGCGCGGCGCCCCTCCATGCCGATACGGCCCGGCGCTTTACGGCCGCGTTCGGCCTGCCGCTCTGCGAAGGCTACGGGCTGACCGAGACCTCACCCATGGCCGCCATCAACCCCGTCGACCGGCCCCGGCCCGGAACCGTAGGCCTGGCACTCCCCGGCGTGAGCATCAGGATAGCCGACGCCGAAGGCCGCGCCCTGCCGCCGGGGACGGACGGGGAGATCTGCATCCGCGGCGACTGCGTGATGCGGGGCTATCTCAACCAGCCCGCGGCCACCGCCGAAGTGATCCGCCCCGACGGCTGGTTCCGGACCGGGGACATCGGCTGCCTGGACGCCGACGGCTACCTCACCATCAAGGACCGCATCAAGGACATGATCATCGTCAAAGGGCTCAAGGTCTTCCCCGCGCAGGTGGAAACCGCGCTCCTGGAGCACCCGGCCGTCGCCGAGGCCGCGGTCATAGGCGTGCCTGACGAGACCGGAGACGAAACGGTCAAAGGATTCGTGGTCCTGCGACCGGGCACGACGGTCGACCGCGGTGAGCTCCTGCGCCACTGCCGGGGCCGGCTCGACGGATACAAGCGGCCGCGCGCCATCGATGTCGTCGCCGAACTGCCCCGCAACACCCTGCGCAAGGTGCTCAAGCGCGTGCTGCGCGAGGGCGAACTCGCGAGGCGCGGGCGCGACGCTAGCCATGGGACCGACGACGAACGTCCGATTTAGCCCCGGCGCGCGGGCCCTGCTGCGGCAGGCCGCACGCGAACTGGCCAGCCCCGTTTACCTTGTCGGCGGCGCTCTGCGCGACGCGCTGCTGGGCCGCCCCATCCCGGACCTCGACCTGGCCCTGCGGGGTGCCCGCGCGGGGGCCGCGCGCTTGGCACGGAGCCTGCGCGCCACCTGCGTGGTCCTCGACGGAGACGCCGGCACCTACCGCCTGATCCTGCCGCCCGGACCCGGCCCACGCCAGATCGACCTAAGCGAACTACAGGGCAAAGACATCGTCGCCGACCTAGCCCGGAGAGACTTCACGGTCAACGCCTTAGCCCTGCCGCTGACGCCGGACTTGGCCGCCGCCATCCCCGCGGAGGCGATCATCGACCCGCGCGGGGGCTGCGATGATCTGCGCCGCGGAGTCTTGCGCTGCGAGACCGAGGATATCCTCAAGGCCGACCCGTTGCGCATCCTGCGCGGCTTCCGGCTCGCGGCGCAGCTGGGTTTCTCCCTGGAAACCGGGACTCTGCGCCGGATGCGCCGCCTGCGCGGCCGCGTGCGCCAAAGCGCGCCGGAGCGCGTCTCGGCCGAGCTGACCCTGCTGCTCGCGCAGCCCGGATGTTCCCTGCAGGTCCGGCGCATGGATGAGGCCGGCGTCTTGACCTCCCTGTTCAAGGATCTCGAAGCCTCGCGGCAGTGCGCCCAGTGCTATTACGGCCGCGGCGGAGTCCTGGGCCACACCCTGGAGGTGACCGCGCGCCTCGATGCCCTGCTGGCGGACCCCGCGGCCGCCTTCGCGGACGCGGCCGGCCCGCTGCTGGAGCACCTGGAGGGACGCCTCACGCCCGGCCATCCCTGGCGGGCGACCTTGATGCTGGCCGCCCTTCTGCACGACGTCTCCAAACCGGAAACGGCGCGGCGCATGGGCGGCCGGCTGCGCTTCTTCGGCCACGACACGACCGGCGCGCGGCGGTCCGCAGCCATCCTGCGGGCCCTGCGCTTCTCCAACGAAACGATCGCCACGGTCACGGCGGTGGTCACGCACCACCTGCGGCCCGGCAACCTGGTCGCGGGGGGGGAAATCACGGACAAGGCGGCCTATCGCTTCTTCCGCGACCTGGGCGAGCACGCCGTGGCGCTGCTCCTGGTCTGCTGGGCCGACCATGCCAGCTACCTGCCGGCGCAGCAGCTGAAGCGGCTGCTGCCCGTTGCCTCGGCGGACCCCGCCGCGTTCGATCCGGCGACGGTGCGTCCCGCCGCGGCGCGCAAAACCTTGCGGCACCTGCAATACATCTCCCAACTCCTGCGCCGGCGCTTCGCCGAGCCGAGCCGGTCCGTCCCGAAACTCCACGTGGACGGCCACGACGTAATGAAGGCGCTGATCATCGCGCCGGGCCCACTGATCGGGAAGATCCTGGAAGAAGTCCGAGAGGCGCAAGCCGAAGGCCGGGTGGGATCCAAGAAGGAAGCATTGGCTTTTCTGCGCGGCCTCCGCCGGAATACGAAATAAGCAGCCTGTTCCTCCGGTTCTAAATCAGCTAAAATCCTGAAAGATGGCCAAGCGTATCCTGGTGACGGGATGCTCGGGTTACTTGGGAGGGATATTGTTGCCCCGCCTTCTGGAGCAACCCCTGGTGTCCTGCGTGGTGGGAGTGGACGTGCGCCCCACGAGGCTTTCCTCGCACCCCAAACTCCGGTTCGTCCACGCTGACATACGCGACGCCTATCTCCTGCGCAGCGTCATGGCGGACGAAGCCGTCGACGCCGTCATCCATCTGGCTTTCTGCGACGCGCAGCGCCCCGAAGATGTCCGCGCCCGAGAGACCAATGTGCATGGGACGCTGGTCCTCCTGGAGGCGGCGGCCAAGTGCGCCTCAGTGGACAAGCTCGTCATCGCCGGCTCGACCGCCACCTACGGCGCCCGCCGCGGCAATCCTCCCCTTCTGGACGAATCCCAACGCTTGCGGGCCTCGGGCCTGGCTGGCGCCGTGCACAAACGGCTCATCGAAGAGGAACTGGCCAAAGCCCTGCCGCAGATCCGCCGCAGCCTTCAGGTGTCGGTCCTGCGCCTATGCATGGTCGTGGGCCCGTCGGAAGGGCTCCACAGTCCTGTGCGCCGATTCCGCTGCCTGCCTTTCGCCGTTTCGGCCCTCGGCCGCCGGAACCGGCTGCAGTTCCTCAGCGAGGATGACGCGGCCGAGGCCTTCTGCCGAGCCGTGCAGACCCCGGAACTGCGCGGAGCTTTCAACGTCGCTCCGGACGATTCCATCCCGTTCGACGAGGTCTGCCGCACCTTGGGCCAGCGCCGCCTGCCGGCGCCGCTGACGCTGCTTCGGCTCGGCCTCTGGGCCGGCCGCCGGCTGTTCTCGACCGATATCCCCGCGGGAGTGGCCGGCTACCTCGCCTATCCGGTCGTGGCTTCCAACAGAAAATTCCAAGAAGCCCTCGGCTTCACGGCCGCCCGCGGATCGCGCGAGGCCTTGCTCGCCAGCGCCGGCTGCGGGCCGCGATGACGGACGCCGGCATTGACGCAAGCCGCGCGATGCAATACAATATGAATCGTCTTTCACGCGGGCGTGGTTCAATGGTAGAACGGGAGCTTCCCAAGCTCTAAACGAGGGTTCGATTCCCTTCGCCCGCTCGTTTTTTGACAGAGAATACCCTCCCCGAACCAGTGATGAAATCAGGTGGCTCTCCCAAGAGCCGCTGTCCGAGAACTTTGAGAGTCTGAGCTTCTGACGAGTGGACTGTTCTCTATGACCGCGCCGGGCCAAGGGAATACCAGCCTGCCTCAAAAACTAGGTCTATCGGCATTCGGGCTTGTCCTCACCGTCGTCATGCTTGAGGCGGCTCTCCGCTTGGGCGGCTTCATCAGCTTGAGCTTGCAAGCGCACCGCAACACGCTGGCCATGCGACAGAAAGGCACATACCGGATCATGTGCATCGGCGAGTCCACCACGCAGAAACAATACCCCGCCTTTCTGGAACAGGCGCTCAACGGCAAGGATCAGGGCATCAGAGTCAGCGTGATCGATCGAGGCCTCCAGGCGGCCAACTCCACTTTTCTCTTAAGCCGGATGGAAGAGGACTTGGTGACCTATCATCCGGACATGGTCGTGGCAATGATGGGGATCAATGACAAGGGACCGCATATGCCTTATGAACCGGAGACGAGTTCAAAATTTGTGCGTGCCATCAGGACTCTGAGGACCCATAAGCTGGCGAGGATCGCGTGGATGCACATCACCAATACCGGAAACCGCGGCGGGGATGCATTGCATAGCGCTGTTGCGGGCGAGTGGAAAACTGTCAAGTTGAAGGCTCGGCCGCAACCTGCGCAAGCGCAGGGGACAACGGGGCTGGGGAGAAATCCCAGGCCCAGCAACGACGGGTCCTATGTGGATTTGGGATGGACTTATCGGAAGCGAGGCGACTTAGCGAAGGCGGTAGCAGCATTCAAGAAGGCTTTAGAAATCAATCCCAGAAACGAAGACGCTTATGGGGGGTTGGGATTAATTTTCGATGAGCGAGGGGAATATGTGCAGGCAGCGGCGGCTTTTAAAAAAGCTCTAGAAATAAATCCCCAAAACAAGTCCTATGTGGATTTGGGATGGAGTTATCGGAAGCGAGGCGACTTAGCGAAGGCGGTAGCAGCATTCAAGAAGGCTTTAGAAATCGATCCCAGAAACGAAGACGCTTACGGGGGACTAGGATCACTTTTCAATGCGCAAAGGGAATATGTGCAGGCAGCGGCGGCTTTTAAGAAAGCGCTGGAAATAAATCCCAGATATGTCGATGCATATACGGGAGCCCTCTGGGCCTGTCTCAGCGGGAGAGGCGATTCCTCTTCGCTACAATATCTCTTAAAAAAATCCAAGGAATACTCCTTCCCGACAGACAGGTTATACGGTGCTTTATCGACACTTCATGCGGCAATAGGCAACCTCAGCCTCGCACAGCGGTATCATAAAAAGTTAGAGCAATTGCAGTTGAATGAATATGACCAGTTGGTGGCGGACAATTACCTTCGTCTGAAGACCATGCTGGACCGGCGCGGCGTCAAGCTAGTCTGCGTGCAATATCCTATGCGTGGCTTGGCGCCATTAAAGAAAATATTCAAAGAGGAAGAGGGGAGCATTATCTTCGTTGACAATGAGCAGGTGTTCAAGGACGCGGTCAAGAAAAGTTCTTTGCGGGAGTATTTCACAGACTTGTTCGGGGGAGACTTCGGTCATTGCACGGATAAGGGCAACAATCTCCTCGCCGAAAACATCGCGAACGTCGTGGCGCGGGAGGTCTTCCATAAGTAAAGTCACCCTGCGGCTCGCGTTGCTCCTGGGGGTCATGGCATGGTCTGCCGGCACCGCCGCCGAAAGCCCGATCCTGCCGCGCAGCGACAGCCCGGTCCCGGCCGCTGTTTCCACCGCGCCGGACTCCGAAGTCGCCGCCCCGCCCGCCCTCGCGCCCCAGTCCCCAGTCGCCCCGCGGCCGGACTACGAACGCGCGCTGCGCCGGGGACACCTCGCCTACGCCCGCGGCGACTACGCGCGAGCCATCGCCCGCTACGAAGAGGCCGGCCGCCTTGATCCGTCGGCCACCGCTCCCTGGGCCAATGGCGGGGCGGTCCTCGACGAGGCCGGCGCGCCCCGCGAGGCGGCCCGTTGGTACGGCCGCGCGGCTAGCCTGGACGCGGCCGACAACGAAATCCTCTGCGCACTAGGCTGGGCCCAGCTGCGCGCCCGGGCTGTCGAGGAGTCCGCGGCCAGCTTCCAGCGGGTCCTCAAGCGGGAACCCGACCACACCTCGGCCCTGCTGGGCCTAGCCCGCGTCGAACTGGCTCGCGGCCGACCCCGCCAGGCCGTACCCCTGCTGACCCGGGCCGACGGAGTGTCTCCCTTCGCCAATCTGGTCCATCTCTTCCTGGGCCGCGCTTACGACGCGATCGACGACCTGTCCAACGCCATCAGCGCCTATCGCCAAGGCGCGGGCTCCGACTCCAGCTTCCTAGAGGCGCGGCAAGCCTTGGGCCGGACCTATCTGCGCGCGCGCCAGCTGCGCGATGCCATGCGGCAGTTCTCCAAAATCCTCGACGCCGATCCCAACGACACCCAGGCGGCGGCCCTGCTGTCCACGGTCCGGCCCCTTCTGGCGCGCAGCGATGAGGCCCCACCCTCACCCCAGCCCGTATCCAACCCCATCCGCGAAGTGGCCGCCTCCGAGGCTTTCCCTAAGAACGTCCCCGTGCTCAGGATCGGAGTCGGCACCAATGCCATGGGCCGCCCGCGCGCCCGCCTCGCCATCGCCTTCTCCGCCACGACGGATTTTATCATAAGCGACGCCAAGACAGGCCTCCCCTTTGCCCAGGCCCCGGCGGACCAAATCTGGACGGTGCGCTTGGCGCGCGTAAAAGGCCGCACGGCCCTGGAGCTGACCGCCGACTCCGGACGGGTCCGGGTGACGCGGCGGGACCCGTTCGTCATCGCGCCCCGCTCGCACGACCGGGGCCTCGTCGCCATCGAATTCGACGGGCAGCCCCAAGGGCCGGCGGCCGCGGCCAAGAAGCTCCTGCGCGGCGAAGTGGAAATCTCGGCCTGGCGCAAAACCCTGCGCATCGTCAACCGGCTCGACCTGGAGAACTACACGCACGGAGTTCTCGCCGCGGAGATGCCTATCCGCTCACCGCTGGAGGCGCTCAAAGCCCAAGCGGTCGTGGCCCGCACGCACGCCCTGTTCCTCAAGACCGTGGCCCGCCGCCATCGCCGCGACGGCTACGACATCTGCGACGGACAGCACTGCCAGGTCTATTCCGGACTGCGCGCAGAGGGAGCGCGCTCGCGCGCCGTGGTGGAGGCGACGCGCGGCATCGTGGTCACCTACCGGGGCGGCACCGCGCAGGTCATCTATGAATCAAACTGCGGCGGCCGTTCCCAGGACGGGCGCGAACTGACGGGATGGGGCGATGTCCCGTATTGGTCCTCCGTGGCGGACTCGGTCAAACCCAGCTCGGTCCCTGACTCGCCCTGGTCCCTACGGCAGTGGCTGGGCTCCGTCCCTCCGGCCTACTGCAAACCCTCGAATTTCGTGCATCCGGCCCACTACCGCTGGGCGCGGGTCATCCCGTGGACGGAGCTTTCGCGCCGCATCGACCGGCGCTACCGCACCGGCCGGCTGCTGCGCATCCGGACCCTGCGGCGAGCGCCCTCGGGACATATCAACGCCTTGCTCCTGGAAGGCGCGCGCCGCAAGGTCAAAGTGGACTCGGAGATGGCCATCCGCAGCCTGCCCGGGACGGGCTCCCTGCGCAGCACGCTCTTCGTCTTCACCCCGGAATTGGGTCCCGATGGCCGGCCCGAGGCGCTGGTGGTCCAGGGCGGAGGCTGGGGCCACGGCGCGGGGCTGTGCCAATCCGGAGCCATGGGCCGCGCCGAGGCGGGGCAGGATTTCCTGCAGATCATCCTCGCCTATTTCCCAGGCACGGCCCTGGGCCGCTGCGATTACGCACCAGCCGTAAGGGACTCGCCTTGAAAACGCCCGTCGCGCAAAGGTATGATGGAGCCCTCATGAGAAGATTCAGGCCGATCCTTATCGGGGCGGCGGCTCTGGCGCTGGCGGGCTGCTTGGCCACGGTCCCCAAGCAAGGGGGAATACCGGAACAAGGCATCGCGGCCATCATCGTGGCGGGGCGGTTCTTGACGCCCGCCGGCGAGACGCGCTCCGGGAGCCTGCACATCGACCTGGATGGCGAAGGCGGCAAGTGGGCCGAGATATACCAACTGCCCATCCTGCCGCACCAGAGCCTCCTCTATCAAATCGAACCCGGGAGCTATCATCTGAGCCCCACGCGCAACATCTTCGGCCTGGCCCAGCCGATGCTCAAGGTTCAAATCGCGGGACGCAGCTACAGGATCCCTTTCCCGAGGGAGATCTGGCGCAGGGCGGCCCTCGACATCAGACCCAAGAAGGTCGTCTCCATAGGCGTCTTCGAAGTCCTTCTCCAGCAACCCCTTCCTGGACAGCCTCCCATGGTCAAGGTGACCCTCGACGACTCGCTGACCAGCCGGCGCCAGATCGTCCAGGATATCATCCACGAGATGATGGACCCCGCGGTGGCGACGGAGAAACGCGACAGCGCCGTGGCTTGGTCTCGGGCCCTGCAGAACACGCTCATGGAACTGTTCTCAGAGAACGAACGGGCGCCGCTCTATAAAAGCGGGCCGTGAAGAAGCCCCTTTCGCGACGGCCGCGCGGCCCGCAGGCATTGCGCCTCGGCATAGACCTCGGACGGACCTGGCTGCGCGCTTGCTTGGCCGACGGGACAGGCCGCGTTCTCAAGCGCTGCCGCGTGCCCGCCGTGCCCTGGCCGCAACTGCCCGAGGCTCTGCGCCAGCTGCGCCGCAAGCTCGCATTCCGCCGGCTGGAACGGTTAAACGTCGGCGCCGCGGGCCTGGGAGCTGCCGCTGACCGGGCCCGAGCGCTCAGGCTGCTGCGCGGCCAAGCCCGGCGCGTGACCACGGCTTCCGACGCGCACTGGGCGCATCTGGCGGCGTTCGCCGGAGGGCCGGGAATACTCGTGCTCAGCGGCACCGGCTCCATCGCGCTGGCCCGCGACGGCCGCGGGAAGCTGCAGCGCGCCGGAGGTTGGGGCCAGCTCCTGGGCGATGCCGGCTCCGGGTTCTGGATCGGACGCCGCGCCCTGCGCGACGCGGCCCTGCGCGCAGCCCTGCGCGCCGATCCGCTGGCCCTGGCGCGCTCGGCCGAACCCATACGGGCCGTCGCCGCGCTGGCCCCACGGGTACTACGGATGGCGCGACGCGGCGCCGACACCGGCACCGACAGTATTGGACGCCCCGCTGGCCGCATCCGCGCGGAAGCGGCGCGGCAGCTCGCGGCCCTGGCCGCCGATGCCGGGAAAGGCCTGCATTGGGACCGGGAGATCCCCGTGTCCTGGTGGGGGGGGGTCTTCGCGGACGCCCCCTTGCGGGCGCGCTTCCTGGCAGCCTTGCGGCGAACCCTGCCCCGGGCAAGTGCGCGCGCGCCGCTCATGACGGCGGCCGAAGCGGCGGCGGTTCTCGAAGCGAAAACGGAGCATTGACCACCCTCCCCCGACAGGGTAGAATCTCAGCATGCGCATCACCCTAGGCTGCGATCACGCCGGATTCGAGCTCAAGCGTATCCTGCTCGGCTTGCTCAAAGACGCGGGCCATGAAGTCGAGGACGTCGGAACTTACTCCTGCGACGCGGTGGACTATCCCGATTACACCCGCAAGGTGGCCGAGGCGATCCTCTCCGGCCGGGCCGAACGCGGCCTGATGATCTGCGGCAGCGGGGTGGGCGCGTCGGTGGCCGCCAATAAGATACCGGGCATCCGCGCCGGGCTTTGCCATGACACCTTCTCCGCCCGCCAGGGCGTGGAGGACGACGACATCAACATCCTCTGCTTGGGCGGCCGGGTAGTCGGCTCGGAACTCGCCTGCGAGATCGTGCGCGCCTTCCTGGCCGCCCGGTTCTCCAACGCCGAGCGCCACAAGCGCCGGCGCGACAAGGTAACGGCTTGGGAAAACGAATACAAGGAGCGCCGCCCATGAGCCAGCGCAACGGCCTTCACAAATTGTCCCGTTTCGGTGTCAGCGTCTGGCTGGATTACATCAGCCGGGAGCTGCTGGAATCCGGGGAACTCAAGCGGCTCATCGCCGAAGACGGAGTCAGCGGCCTCACCTCCAACCCCGCCATATTCGAGAAAGCCCTGGCATCTTCCCACGATTACGACGAGACGGTGCGCCGCCTCGCCGCGAGCCATCCCGAACCGCAAGCCCTCTTCGAGGCCGTAGCCGCGGAAGACATCCGGGCCGCGGCCGACCTGCTGCGGGGAGTCTATGACGAATCCCAGGGCCGGGACGGCTTCGTCAGCCTGGAGCTCCCTCCGGAATTAGCCCACAACGCGAAGGCCAGCCACGCTGAAGCTCTGCGCCTGCATGGCCTCGTGGGCCGGCCCAATGTCATGATCAAGATTCCGGGCACCGAGGCGGCCCTGCCCGCCATCACGGAGACTCTCGCCGACGGCGTGCCGGTCAATGTGACGCTCCTCTTTTCCCGACGGCGCTACGCCCAGGTCGTGGAGGCCTTCCTGCAAGGCCTGGAACGGCGCGCCTCCCACGGCAAGGACCTCTCCGGCGCGGCCTCGGTAGCGAGCTTCTTCGTCAGCCGGACGGACTCGGCCGTGGACCCGCTGCTCCAAGAACTGGCCCAGCGCGACGCCGCGGCCGGCCGCGAGGCCACAGAGTTGCTCGGGCGGGCGGGGGTGGCCAATGCCGCGCTAGCCTACCAGAGCTTCAAGAAGGAATTCGCGAGCGAGCGTTTCGCCGCCCTCCAGCGCAAGGGGGCCCGGCCGCAGCGGCTGCTTTGGGCCTCGACCGGCACCAAGAATCTAAAATACCCGGACACGCTCTACGTTTCCGAACTCATCGGCCCGGACACGGTCAACACCATGCCGCCGGCCACTCTGGCCGCCTTCCGATACCACGGCCTCTGCCGGCCAAGCCTGGAGGACGGGGCTGAGGCGGCGCGGCGTGTCCAAGAAAAGCTGCAAGCCTTGGGCATCGACCTGGAACAGGTCGCGGGCCGCCTTGAAGTCGAAGGCCTGGAGGCCTTCGCGAAATCCTACGCCGCCATCCTGCGGACCGTGGCCGCCAAGAAGGATTCCACCCTGGCCGCCGCGGACGCCGACGCTGCTAGCTTGGCCGACCTGCGCCGGGCCCGCTTCCCGGAACGGCTGTGGGCCAAGGACTTCGGCCTGTGGAAAAGCGAGCCGGCCCACCAAAAGATCATCCGCAACAGCCTGGGCTGGCTCACCTTGCCCGACGCCATGGCCGCCGGCCTGGGGCCGGTGCGCAGTTTTGCCGCCGAGGCACGCCGAGAGGGATTCACGCACGCCGTCGTACTCGGGATGGGAGGTTCGAGCCTCTCCTGCGAGGTCTTCCGCCAGGTCTTCGACCGGACGCCCGGGTACCTCGCCCTCGAAGTGCTCGACTCAACCAATCCCGCATCGGTGGCGGCCCTGGAGGGCCGCCTCGACCTAGCGCGCACGCTCTTCCTTATCTCCAGCAAGTCAGGCTCGACCATAGAACCCAATTGCCTCCTCGACTACTTTTTCGACAAGGCCGCCCGTCGTCCCGGAGTCCGCGCCGGCGCCGCCGGCCGCCAATTCGTGGCCATCACGGACCCCGGCACGGCCATGGAGAAGATGGCCATCTCCCGGGGCTTCCGCAAGGTCTTCCTCAACCCGGCGGACGTGGGCGGCCGATTCTCGGCGCTTTCGCTCTTCGGGTTGGTGCCCGCCGCGCTCATGGGCGTGGACGTGGAGGGCCTTCTGAACGCCGCGCGCGCCTGCGCCCACGCCTGCGCCGCGGCCGGGGCAAGCCCGGAGAACACGGGTCTGCGCCTGGGCGCGGCCTTGGGACGGCACGCCCGGGAGGGCCGCGACAAGCTGACCCTGTCATTGTCCCCAGCCCTCGACGCGCTGGGACTGTGGATCGAGCAGCTCATCGCGGAATCCACCGGCAAGGAAGGGCGCGGCATCCTGCCGGTCCACGGCGAACCCCTCGACGAACCCGCCCGCTACGGGCCGGACCGGCTGTTCGTACGCATCGCCTTGCGCGGGCACCCCGAGCCTGAGGCCGAAGCGCGGCTGGCCGCGCTGGAGCGCGCCGGGCATCCCGTGCTGCGTTTTTCCTTGTCCGACCGCCGCGAGGTGGGGGCGCAATTCTTCCTTTGGGAGATCGCGACCGCCGCGGCCGGCTTCCTGCTGGAAGTCAATCCGTTCGACCAACCCGATGTGCAGAGCGCCAAGGACCAGACCAAGAGGCTCCTCTCCGTTTTGGACGACGGCGACCTTCCCAAGGAAACCGCGAACCTGCGCGCCGGCGGCCTGGCCGCCTTCGCCGACCCGGGACTCTTGGCGGACCTCGGAGCACAGCGCGGCCTAGACATGCCGTTGCGCCGGGTGCTGGAGGCCCATATGCAGCGGCTCAAGCCCGGCGACTATTGCGCGGTGCTGGCCTTCGTGCATCCCGATGAGGACTCACGGCTGCAGCTGGAAATCCTACAGCGCCAGTTGCGCCGATCCACCAAGGCGGCCGTCACCGTGCAGTTCGGCCCGCGCTACCTCCACTCCACGGGGCAGCTCTATAAAGGAGGGGGCGCCAACGGGCTCTTCCTGGAGCTGGTGCAGCCCGACTCGCAACCGCTGCCAGTGCCGGGACGGGAATACAGCTTCGGAACCTTGCACCGGGCCCAGGCCCGCGGCGACTACGCCGCCATGCTGGAGGGCAAACGCCGCATCCTGCGCCTCAACCTAGGCCGCGCGCCGGCGGAGTCCTTGCGGGCGCTGGTCAACGCCTGCGCCGAGGTGGTCGCTTGAAGCGGCTGAGCCCGCGGGACCTGACAGCCCGCCTGCGCCGGGTGCGGGTCGTGCTCATGGACGTTGACGGGGTCCTGACCAACGGGATCCTTTACCACTTCGTGGACACCGCGGGCAAACTCGTGGAGTTCAAGGGGATGCACTCGCAGGACTCCATCGCCCTAGACTGGCTCGCCGGGCTGGGCATCAAAACCGGGATCATCAGCGGGCGCATATCCCAGGGGGTAGCCGAACGCATGAAAACCCTGAAGATGAGCTATGTCTACCAGCACCGCCTGGATAAGAAAACCGTCTTCGCCGAGATCTGCCGGGCCGCGGCCGTCGCGCCGAAGGACGTGCTCTACATCGGCGACGACATCCAGGACCTGCCCGTCCTGCGCGCCGTCGGCGTGGCCGTGGCCGTGAGCAATGCCCGGCCCGAGGTGCGCGCCGCGGCCCACTGGATCACCCGCAGGCCCGGCGGCGAAGGCGCCGTCCGCGAAGTGGCGGAAGCGGTGCTCAAATCGCAGGGCCTGTGGCTCGGCGTGCTGGAACGGTTCCGTTGACACGACGGCGGAAGAGTCGGTAGAATCTCTGCGATGGTCGATCTCTTTGGGCTCAAGCAGGAGCCGGAACCGGAAACCGTTGCCGTGAGCGCCCCTTCCGGCGGAGGGCGGAAGCTTTGGGCCGCTCTGCTGGCGCTCGACTCCGCGATCTTCATCGTCTGCGGCGGGACTTTGGCGAAAGTCCTCTATCAGCACCTCAACGCCCCGGACGCCTCCGTAAAGGTCTTCAGCCGAAAGTCGTCGGCCCCCGCCGCGACGCCGCCAGCATCGGCGCCCCAACCATCCTCTCAAATCATCGAAGAGCCTGCCCCTGCGGCGGCGCCTAAAGAACCCCGGATAGCGGCGGCCGCAGTCCGCCCCGAGGAAAAGCGGCATTCCGTCCCGGTCGAATTCAAGATCAAGGCTGCCCGCGCCCGCAACGTGCGACTGGTCGGCGCTTTCATCGTGCGCGGCGGACACCGCGACATGGCCCAAGAGAAGGCTGGCTTATGGACTTTGACCCTCTATCTGCTGCCTGGGAACAACTACCGCTATTGGTTTTTAGTAGACGGCAAGAAAACGCTCGACCCTAATAACCCCAAGAGAGACCGAGGGGCTTCGGTCTGGAAGTTGCCGTAAAAGGCGCTTTCGAGCGTTCTTGATTTTGTAACACGCCCCAGGTATCCTTACCCCACAACGCCGGACGGACCTTGGCCCGGCATCTATGGCAAGACATAATCTTCGGTTGGCAGTTGGGATTTGCTCCCTGTTAGGGGCGGCCGCTTCCGCGCAGAACGCGGCGGCACAGGTGACGCCCCGCGCCTTCCATTCCACGACGCTCCTGCCAGACCGCACCATGCTCATCGTTGGTGGCGAACTCACTTCCAACGGCCCGGCCTCGAACAGCGTCCAGTTGATCCTTGAAAACGGCTCGGTCATCGCCGCTATCAACGCGAACTTCATAGCTCGCGCCTCACATACGGCAACCCTCCTGCCGAACGGCGAGGTGCTGGTGGCCGGAGGCTCCAATGGCGGCGCCTTGGCCTCGGCCAATGTGTACAACCCGGCCCAAAACTGTTGGCACAGCGTTTTTCTCAGCATGGGCACGGCCCGCTTCAACCACACGGCGAGCCTTCTTTTCACCGGAACCAATGCAGGCAAAGTCCTCATCTGTGGGGGCAACACCAATCCCAACACAGCCACGAACACCTGCGACTTCTTCACTCCAATCAACCCGGCGCCGCCCTGCGGCGCAGCGCCCGGCAGCTTCAGCGCGGCGCCCGCATTGGCCCAGGAGCGCGCCCTACACAGCGCTACGGCCCTCGCCAATGGCGAGGTCTGGTTCGCGGGAGGAACCTCCGGAAGCGGTGTCTACCTCAACAGCACGGAAAGGTTCGACCCAGTCTCAGGATTGATGCGAAGCTCCGGAGCGATGGTCCAGGCCCGCGCGGCGCACACCGCCACCTTGATGGGAGACGGCCAGCATGTCTTCATAGCCGGCGGCATAGACGGCTTGGACTACCAGGACAATGTAAACAGCAACGACGGCTCACAACTGGAGCCCTATCCCTCGCTCAGCCGCGGCTACCTAAGATCAACGGAAATATATGATTCCATCGGCGACCACTGCACCCTCGACGCGCGCATGTTCGTCCGGCGAGAAATGCAATCGGCCTCGCTCAAGGCTGACGGTTCCCTCACGGTCTTCGGCGGCCTGGGAGGCTTGACCAATTCCTATTTGAATGGATATAACGCCGCTTTAAACGATAGCCCGGCCCCGAAGATTTGCATCAACAGCGGGATCATTACGAGCGTGCTCGGCGGTTGCACGACGCGGTTCAGCGTGCCCTTAAGATTCCATCTGGCCGACTACGCCGGCAACGCCCATAACGTCACCGGCGTCATCCATGACGGCCAGCTTTACTTCGCAGGAGATAATACCGTAACTCCGCCGAACCCGACGATTCCATTCTCCTTCGGCAGGGTTAATTTCGCCGGCGGTGTGCCCCCTACCACTCCCGGCCAACCGCTCGGCACGGGACTATACGGAGACCTCGCAGGCACTTCAGCACAATGCGAGCCTGCAAATCCAACCAACTGCGGCCTCATCAGCCAGGCGGCTTACACAATAACGGTCGACAACGGCGCCAATGCAGGCACGATAGCATGGACGGCCAATCCAATAAACGTCACCTTCCCTATCAACAACGGCATTACTTCTGAATCAATCCCTTACAGCCCTCCATTCACCATAAATTCAGCACCAGGCGATTCCTCTACCATCGATATTGGAGCAGCGAACATCCGGGCAAACGTGACGCTGCAAGGCCTACCACCTGAAATTCAGACTGGCGCGAATCTCAGCAACATCACGGTAGCGCTCTCCAACGCATTCATTACAATGAGCGCCCAGGGCACACAGCTAGCCACCATACAGATCAACAGCGCCAAAGCGGGCCCTTACAGCGGAACCGTGACCACGGGCTCCCACGGTCCTGAAATAACACTCGATGTCACCTTTAGTCAAATTGACGGACAGGTGACCCTTTCTTCTTATACCGCCAGCCTCACAAATCCCATAATCATGAGCGGACTCTCCATGACCGCGCTGGCTGGCACGGTCCAGGGCCTGGAATCAGACCAGCTCATCCTCACTAATCTTACTGACACGCTCACCGCGCCCCGGCTTGTCGCCGTCATCAACTCGATGTCCTACGGCGACGATGAGGAGTATTCGCCGGTTGGCGGCGCCGGCGGTCAAAGATGGGCTTACCCACCGAATGGCGGACATCTCCTCGGGCAAAGCTTCGGACAAACCTCGACTTTGGACTCACGCGGCAGCGTGCATTTGGTGGGCGGCATGACCTACCAGCAACTCACGAGCCCCCCTTGGCGAGCCCTCAGCTGGAGCCCGCTGAACACTTTCGACGCGCTTTCCAATTCCATGAGCACCGCCCGCCAACTGCATACGGCGACGACCTTGCCCAGCGGCCAGATCCTCATCGCCGGCGGCTCAAATGGCTCCAGCATCCTCGCGACCTCGGAGCTTTTTACGCCGGGTGATCAGACCGCCAGCAACCCCACGGCACCGACCTTTACGCTGACCGGCTCCCTGCGCGACACGCGGCAACTGCATACCGCAACCTTGCTGCTCAATGGCCGCGTGCTCGTGGCCGGCGGCGCATCCACCAATGCCGTGTCTACCGGCCCCATCGCCAGCGCTGAGATCTATTATCCCGACACCGGAGTGTGGGTTCCCACGAGTTCCATGTCGTACACGCGCCAGCACCACACGGCCACGATTCTGCCCGACGGCAACGTGCTCGTGCTCGGCGGCTACGGCAAGAGTATCGCCTGCCCAGCATGCGCTCCCTCCTATCTGACGAGCGCAGAAATCTACTACTCCACTTCCGGGGTCTGGCAAACCCTCCCGAACCCTATGCCGACAATGCGCGCCAACCATACCGCAACCTTGCTACAGGATGGCCGCGTGCTGGTGGTGGGGGGAGAAGACGCCTCTCACGTCCTGAACACCTACACTTTGTACGACTGGCAAAGCGGCCTATGGACGAGCGGAATTCTCCCCGCCTCAGTGCGGCATCACTCAGCCACCTTGCTGCAGGATGGCGAGGTTCTGGTGTCGGGCGGTGACGACGGCAACTGGGAGCAAGGATATTCCTGGATGTACAACCCCGCGCTCAACACCTGGGTGACTGCCGGCACGCTCCCGGTCCCCGTGCAAAGCCATACCGCCATCCTTCTCCCCAATGGGAGCGTTTTGGTTGCTGGCGGAGCAGTACTCCAATCCGGCGGCACCCCAAAAATGACGACGCAGATATTCAGCCCGATGTTCGGTTGGACGCTGTGGGGCGGAGGATTCAGTACCGCTCGCGCCTATCATACGATGACCATGGCGCAAGACGGCACTCTCTACGCGCTCGGGGGCTACAACGGAACGAGCGCGCTCGCCAGCGCGGAGAGCCACGGCTGGTTCTCGACCAACCTTGACTCTCACAGCCAGAGCTATCCGCCCAGCCCCCGCCGCCCCCTGATAAGCGCGGTCGACGAACCTGTCCTTGTCCCCGGCAGAGCCTTCACCGTGACCGGCTCGCGCTTCCATGGCCAGACCGAAGCCTCGGGCGGCGGAGCGGGCGCGGCCAACTCCGACTATCGCCATCCCCGGCTCATCCTTCAAGCCATGGATGGCTCCGCAGGCACGGCCTCACAAGGCAATTCCGGATACATCCTCAACCTCAGCACGTACATCTACCAGAACGCCAATAACCTCTGGGATAGCTCTCTTACCGTCACGCTTCCGGCAACGCTGCCTTACGGCTGGTACCGCCTCTATGCCGGCGCCAACGACCAAGTCTCCCAAAGCTACTTCGTCCAGGCCGGCCCGCCTAAACCGACCTTGGGCGTGTCCGCCGTGACGCCGACGGTGCTGGGCTCAAACTCCGTCCGCTATTGCTGGCCGAATCCCTCCACCAGCGACTACGACGGCTTCAACATCTACGCCGCGGCGGCCAGTGGGGCCGTCTGGGTCTCGACCGTGGCCGTGGCCAAGTCTGCCGTCAGCCCGAGCCAGACCTGCTACACCATGACCGGCTTGGTGCCCGGCTCTCCCCAGCAGGCATATGTCTCGCCCTACAACATATCCGGAGACTACATCCCCCTGACTCCCTCCGCCACCAGCTACACTACGGGCATCCCGCCTGTCGCCAATCTCTCCGGCCTCGGCGCAAACTCCTCAAGCATCCGTTGGACTTGGAACAATATCGCCGGGCTGGGCTTCCACGTCTATTGCGGCACTTGCACAGTCGACCCTGTCACCCTCAAGCCGCCCTTGCTGGCCACGGTCGCCGTGAACCTGAGCACTGCCGTGTACAACACGGTCTGGCTGGACACCGGTCTATCCACGAACACCTCCCGCAGCGTCAAGGTCTCCGCGTATAATCCCACGACCCTCGATGAGGGGACAATGTCTCTGGCCACGGCCTGGACCTTGGCCGCCGCGCCCGGGCTGTCCAGCCATATCCCGAACCCCGACAACGTCACCACCAACTCGATGACCGTCTATTGGGATCCCCAGGGCAATCCCGCGGGCACCGGTTATCAGATCAGACTCAACCCGCCGGCGGCCGGCCCCTACAACACGGTCTCGACTTACACCGTCGTCACCGGCCTCAGCCCCGGCCAACGCTACACGGTCAGCGCCTTTTCCCTCAACGGGGCAACGCCGCCGATGAGCAACCCTGCGGCCGCGCCCTACGTGCTACTGGGCTCGTCGGCCACCTTAGCCAACCCGGCCACGAATCTGGCGGTGACCGAAACCACGCCCGCGAGCATCAGCCTGTCCTGGAGCACCAACGGCAACTCCGCCGGGACCGTTTACCAACTGAACTACACCACGGTCGCCGTCACCGACGTCAACGACCCCAACTTCGACCTCTCTTATGCGACGACGACCACGGCCAGCCCCTTCACCATCGCGAACCTGTGGGCCTCCCTGACCTACTCCGTCCGTGTGCGCGCCGTCAGCCCGCTGGGCGCGCCCACGGCTTTCGACCCAACCGCCTTCGTCACCACCGTGACCTACAACGGCGGGGCCGCGCCAGGATCGCTGGCCGGCGTCATCCACCACTTGACAGACACCGTCATCTACGGCAGCGTGGGCCTGCCGGGGGGCAAGCCGGCCCCGCGCTTTGTCCGGTTCCACGCGCCGCCCCTCTCCTTCCCGTCAGACACCACCATCACCATATCCACTTTCTCCATCTACGACACGGTGCTGGATCCTGCGGTCCAGGGGTCCCTCTGCGGAGGCGACGCGAACATGGCCTTCGTCATCAGCGCCAACCCGCCGATCAATCCGACGGGGCCGGCCTTCTTCAGCGTGACCTACAACCCTGCCGTCGGCGAGCCTGCCGGTCTGAATGCGGCGCAGATATTGCAACATCGCGCCGCCCTGCTGCGCTACAACGCCACCCGGCGCAGCGCGAGTGATACCTGCGTGCCGGAACCGACGACAGTGGACATAAAGGGCGCCGTCGTCCCGGGCCAGCAATACTCCATTTCAGGACAGATCAATGAGCTGACGGAAACTTACGCCAACAATAAGCACCTGGCCATCTTCCAGGTAGGCGACGCCACCGCGACGCTCGTGGACGTCCCCGGCAACTCCCGCATCTATCCGAACCCCTTGTACGCCGGCCGCAACGGCGGCAACGCCACGCTGGAGGTGCCTCCCGGCTCCCGCGTACGGATATTCACCCTGCGCGGCGAGCTGGTCAACGACCTGACCGCCGACGCCACGAGCGGACTGCTCTATTGGAACGCCACCAACCGGGCCGGACGCCTCGTAGCCAGCGGCGTCTACCTGGTCGACATCGAAGCCGCCGGCAAACGCGACATCCGCAAGCTGGCGGTCATCAGATGAACATCGCGCGCGCGGCCCTGATGACGTTGGCGGCGCTCACGGCGACAGCCGCGCACGCCTCCGACTTCTCGCAGGCCGCCATCGGGACCGCCGGCTCTGAATTCCTGCTATTCGACCAGGGTGCGCGCGGCATCGCCATGGGCCAAGCCTATAGCGCGGTCACTGACGACGCCTTCTCCATGTATTGGAACCCGGCGGGGCTGGCCAAGATTCCCCGTCTCTCCGCCGGCTTCATGTATTCCCAATACCTCCAGGATATCAGCTACGGATCAGCCTTCTACGCCCAACGCGTCAATGACGACTCCGTAGCGGGCGCGAGTGTGCGCTACCAAGACCTGGGGAAGATCTCCCAGACCGATATCTCCGGCAACGACACCGGCCAATTCCATCCCAGCAATTTCGTCGCGGAATTGGGCTGGGGGCAGTCGCTCTATGAACTTTCGGACAGCGAGATGAACATCGACATGGGCGTCACCGCGCGCTGGATGCACTCGGTCATCGTTGAGCATGCCGACGGCATCGCCGCGGACCTCGGCGTCCAAACCAGGTTTTTTGGCAGCCTCTGGCCATATGATCTGGCCGTCGTGCTCCAGAACATGGGTTCCGGCCAGAAGTTCGACCAGGTGCGCAACACCTTGCCGTTCCGGGCCAAATTCGGCGGGGCCCTGCGCCCGCTGCCGGTGCTGCTGGTTTCCGCGGAAATGGGCGTACCCATAAACAACCAGCCCTACGGAGCGGCGGGGTTGGAGTACACCCTGGAAGTCCAGAAAGACATCAAGGCCATGCTGCGCTGCGGCTTAAACAGCCAGAACATCCCGGATCTGGGGATACTCTCCGCGCTAAGCGCGGGCGTAGGCTTGACAATCTCCGACTTCACATTCGACTACGCCTTCACGGCCCAGGGCCTCCTGGGCCAGACGCACCAGTTGTCGGTCACCTTCAATCTGCCGGCCAAGATGTCACGCCGCTCCCGGGAAAGATGAGCCCGCACGGAACAGCCTCATGAACGAATCCGAGCCTCCCGCGCCGCCTCCGGTCCCGCCCCAGCCTCCGTCACCGGAGATCCTCCGGTCGGCCGCCACCCACATGCCGCAGACGCCCATAATGGATTTCCTGCAGCGGCGCCTGGAGGCCCTGGAAGGCCAGCTCGCCACGGAACGCGAGCGGGCGCAGACCGCGCAAGCCGCCCTTGCGCATCAGGACAGCCTGCGCGGCGAGGTGGAGGACAGCCTCAAATCCCTGCGCGACCAGCTGCGCCGGGAGAAGGCAGAACGGGAAGCCGAGGGGGAGAAACTCCATTCGCGCGGCCGCATCGAAGCCTTGGAGAAGAGACTCGATGAGATGCATCGCAGCTGGGTGGAGCTCTTGAAGGAGACGGTCGGCCGGCGCGACGGAAAGGACGCCGAGAAGGCCGCGGCCCAGGCCTCTGTCGGTCGAGAGATCAACGCGGTCGCCGAAGAGCTGCGCGCCTTGAAAGCCGGCTTGGAGGCCCAGCGCACAGACCTCACTGCCAAAACAGCGGCCAGAACCGCCGCCGGGGAACGCCGCCAAGCCCAGGACAGCGCGCGGGCTCAAGAGCAACTCACGGAACTGGGCCGCGAACGCACCGCGCTCCAGAAGAAGTGGGAGGAGGCCAGCGGCGCCGCGCGCCAGGAATACCTTCAGGAGCGCCTCGCCCGCGAGAACGCGGTCTCCGCCGGCTTCGCCGAGCTGGGACGCCGCCTCGACGCCATGGGGACCGAAGAGCGGCAGACCGCGGCCTCGGCCGTAGAAATCAAAGCGGAATTGGCCAAGCTCATCGCCCTGCTCAAGACGCCGCCCCAGGCCAAAGATGAAATCATCGTGGCGCTGGAACGCGAGAAATCCGACCTGCTCAAGGCGCTCCAGGACCGCGCCGACGCCCTGGCCCGGGTCATGACGGAGCGCCGCGAGGCCGAGCATTCCCTGAGCGCCGGCATGCTGGACCTCCATTCGAGGCTCGATGCCGAGCGCGACCGCGGCCGCCAATTGCAGGGCCGCGTGGCCGAATTGGGGATCGATTTGAAGGCGGCGCAGGACCGGGCGGATTTCGCGGCCCGGGCGTGCGCGGAGCACGATAAGCTGGCGGCGACCCTTGACTCCGAGCGCGACGCCCTGGCCAACAGGCTCGCGGCCGAAGCCGATAAGACGCGGGCACGGGAAGCGGCGAGCACCAAAGCAGAAGCGGAATCGGCCGCCCGGCTGGAAGCGACGCAACGCCGCCTGGAAGAGGCGCTGGCGCGCGGCAGCGAACTAAGCGAGATCGTGGCTGAGCTGCGCAGCCGAAGCGCTACGCTCAGCGAGCATATGGCCAAAGCACTACAGGAGAAGGACGCCGCGGTCAGCCGCTTTGGCGCCTGGGGCCAGGAGCGTGAGAAGCTCGTGGCCGCCATCCACGAAAAAGATGAGATGATCTCCCTTCTGTCCGCGACATTTCAGGGCATCATGAAGAAGGGATAGCGGCCGGAACAGCATCTGCCGGAACAGTAGCCTTGCAGGCCCGCGAAGCTCAATAGTAGACTTTCCGGCGTGTCAAACTTCCTGCGCGAGCTACGCTTCCCTGGCGCGCCTCTCCTTTTCTGGCTGCTCCTGTTCCTGACCTTTACGACGCCCTTCTGGGACCTGGGCCGCCCCCTGCTGGAAGTCGACGACGCCCGCTACGCGGAGGTGCCGCGCGAGATGATTGCCAGCGGGGACTGGGCCACACCCCACCTCAACGAACTCGATTATGTCGAAAAACCGCCACTATGGTATTGGCTCTGCGCGGCATCCTATAAGGTCTTCGGAGTGAGCGAGGCCGCTGCGCGCCTGCCCCTGGCCTGCTTGGCCGTGCTGGGACTGCTGGGGACGGCTTGGCTAGGCGCCTGGCTTTTCGAGGCGCGGGTCGGATGGACGGCTGCAATCATGCTCGGGACCTCCGGCCTCTACTTCGCGCTGGGCCACTTCATCACTCCTGACATGGGCCTGACCGTGTGGCTGTTGTGGTGCTCCGCGTTCCTACTGAGGGCGCTGCTCCGGCCGCAAGACGCGGGCTGGGCCGCACCGGCCGCCTGGGCATGCTCAGGGCTCGCGTTCCTCAGCAAAGGGCTCGTCGGGATTCTGTTCCCCGCGCTATGGGCCGCGAGCCTCGCTCTGCTGTTCCCGGAAGTCCAGACGCGCTGGCGCGGCCTCCTTCGGCCGGCCGGGCCCGCGCTGTTCCTGCTGATAGCGGCACCCTGGTTCATCCTCATGGAACACCGCCATCCCGGATTCCTGCGCTTCTTCTTCTACGAGCACCACATCCTTCGTTTCGCCACCCAGAAGTTCCACCGATCCAACCCATGGTATTTCTTCCTGGCGCTCCTGCCCGCAGGGCTGTTGCCCTGGACGCCGATCGTGGCGGCCGGTATCGGCCGCGCGCTGGCCGACTGGCGCCGCCGAGACGACGGCCGCGGCCTCGCCTTGGCGGCCTGGGCCGCTCTAATAACACTCTTCTTCTCGTTCTCCTCATCGAAGCTCGTCACCTATATACTGCCGGTCTTCCCGCAGCTAGCCCTGCTCGGGGCCGCCGCGGGCGACCCACCCCGCTGGGCTCGGCGTTGCGCAGCCGCTGGGGGTGCAGTGCTGCTGCTCGCCGCGCTCTTGACGGCGCCGCTGGTCCGCCTCATCCCGGCAGGGGAGATGCCCGCCGCCGCGGTGCCGCTGGCCACGGGAGCCGCGGCCCTGCTCGGGGCCGGCCTACTTTGGTGGAGCCGGAACCCGCGGCCGCTACTCGCCGGTGCGGCGGGGGGCCTACTCATCGGGGCTCTGGGCTTGATCGGGATGCGGGTTGCGGTCGACACACTCAGCTGCCGCGACCTCGCCGCTAAAATCTCCAGCCGACGCGCTCCGGCCGACCAAATATACACATTCCGCACCTACATCCACGGCCTGCCGTTCTATACCAAAAGCCGCACGGACCGCGTTCTCGACTGGTTCGGCGAACTAGAATACGCCGACCGGGACGCGCGCCTGCACGAGGCCAGATTTGGAGACCAAAGCCAGATCGCGGCCCTGCCGCTGCCGGACCGCCGCGTCTTCGTGGTTTGCCGGAGCGGGGACGCGCCCGTCGTCCTGGGGTTGCATCCTCCTGGGCAGGCACTCGCGACGCGGGCGTTCGGCCGTTGGACCCTGATCGAGTACTGAGCCCTCAAGGGGCGCCGGGAGCGGACGGCTGCGCCAGGGGGCCGATGATGGAAACCCGGGTCTTGCGGCGGTCCTTGGCCGCCGCCGAGATCCGGTACTTCGTCGTGCCCGCCTCGATGCGGAACAAATTGGGTTCGAAGATCTCCAGCATGGCCTTCCTGAATTCCGCGGCGTCGCCGCTAGCTTCGACCAGATCGCCCAGGCTGGTCGTATAAGATCCGTTCTTCTCCCGATAGGAGTCCTCGATCCGGGCAAAAATCCTGAGGCCCTCCCGGGCCTTCTCAACGGCGAACAGATCGGAGGGCAAGGGCTGGTTCAAGGTGAGGTAGATGTCTCCCAGGAACACCGCCGAGACCGCGCAGACCGCGGCCAAGAAGAGGACCAGGGTCTCGGCCGGATTCTTAACGCGGGCTTCGACGACCAGAGCGCCGGAGAACAAGTCATGCAGGGCGCGCGACTCCGGATGGAGCAGCGCGACCAGGAACCCAAGATTGAACAGCGGCGTGCTTGCCAGATACCCGGCGGCCCGCGCCAAACTGCGCAGGAACCCCAAGGGAGTCCCGTCGCGCCGCACGACCTTGAGCCCCATGAGTTTCTTTCCCACAGTGCCGCCGACGAGGTTGCCGACGAACTGATAAAGGGACAGCAGGCCGACCCAGAGCGCGCCCATGTGAACCAACATCTGCCGATCCGGCGGCGCGGTCCGCAGCTTGAAGGCCGCTATAAAAAAATGGAGGGCGAAGCCGACCAAGAACGGAAGCACGTCCAGAAGATAAGCGACGAACCGGTCGCTGATCTTCGCGGGACAAAGCTCAAGGTCGGCGCCGCCTCCCGCAGATAGGAGGGGAGAGAGGGGGGATATATCGCCCATGACAAAGAGTATAGACACTCATGACGCAGGAATCAAGAAGCAGCTCGCGCCGACTATGTTATAATCAAAGCCCAGGGAGGACGGAACATGAAAGTCAAAATACTCAAGCAGTTCAGCGTCTTCATGCCGAATCGTCCCGGAGCCCTGAGCGGACTGGCCCGCATCTTCTCCGAGAAGCGCATCGACATCCTCGGGCTCGCCTCCGAAGTCCGCGACGACTCGGGCGTGGTCCGCATCGCAGTCGCGGGAGACGCCGACGTATCGGTCATCCTGTCCCAGGGCGGCTTCTCGAGCGTGGAGACCAGCCTGCTCTGCGTAGACCTGGAAGGCAAACTGGGTGAGCTGCTCCGCGTCACCAAAGCGCTGGGCGAAGGCAAGATAAATATCACGACCGTCTACGGCAGTTCCGCCAGCGCCGGCGGCATCTCCCACATCCTCATCGCGGTGGAGAACGTGCCCAAGGCCCAAGCCATCCTGGAAAACCTCGCTCCCGGCGATTGACTGTCCGCCCGCGCCGGCGGGCCCCGTCTTGAAGGCCGCGCGCGCTTTTTGTTTTAATGCCTGGAGGCCGATTTACGATGAAATACGTGGTGATGGTCGTGGTGCTGGGCGTCGCCGGCTACTTCGTCTGGCAGCAGCAGCAACAGATCAAGGCGAAGGCCACCGCCTCGGCCACGGCGAAGGCGGTGGCGGCCCCACTACCCATCGTCGTGGAACCTGGCCCCCTGGTCAACGCGGAGGGCCAGGCGCGCATCATCAAATCCGCCACCGACCAGAACCCGGAGGTCCGCTGGCAAGCCATCGTCCTTCTGGACAAGATGAAGGTCCCCCAGGCTTACGACGTCATGTTCGACCGGCTGCAGCATGACCAGGACACGGATCTGCGCATCAAAATTATCGGCCTGCTTAGCCAGCGCGGCGCAACCAGGACCACGCTACAGCCGAATCCCAACGACCCGCTCAACCCGACCACCGTGACTGAAGCCGCGCCCCGGGACAGGCGCGAAGCCGATATCACAAAGAACCTCGTCGGGATGGTGCGCGACTTTTTGCCGGAGATCCGCATCGCCGCCTTGCAATCCCTCGACACGCTGGGCGATTACGCCGTCGCCCCATCCGTCATGGACGCCCTCCGGGATCCGGATGAACGCGTGCGTCTACAGGCCCTCAAGACACTCAACAGCCTACAGGAAAAGAGGGCGGCCGCCATAGAAGCCGAGCGTAAGCGCCAAGAAGAACTGCGCCGCCAAGCCGCGGCGCAGAAAAGCCAATAAGCGCCGGGCCGGGAACACCCGCACCAGGACTGAGGAGCCAATCATGGAACTGGGAATCAAGGAAATCAACAAGAAGGTCGCCGACGAAAACCTCTTCGTAGCGGAACTCAAGCGGGAAATCGCGCGCGTCATCGTCGGCCAGGAAGACGTCATCGATCGCATCCTCACCGGGCTGTTGGCCGACGGGCATATCCTCGTGGAGGGCGTTCCTGGCCTGGCCAAGACCCTCACCATCAAGACTCTGGCCCACTGCGTCGAGTGCGGGTTCTCCCGAATCCAGTTCACCCCGGACCTGCTGCCCGCGGACCTGACCGGCACCTTGATCTTCAATCCCAAGGACTCGAACTTCTCGGTGCACAAAGGGCCGCTCTTTTCCAATATCATACTGGCGGACGAGATCAACCGCGCTCCCGCCAAAGTGCAGAGCGCGCTCTTGGAGGCCATGCAGGAGCGCCACGTTACCATCGGCAACAGCACCTATCCGCTGCCTGAACCATTCGTGGTCCTGGCCACGCAGAATCCCATCGAGCAGGAAGGCACCTATCCCTTGCCCGAAGCCCAGATAGACCGGTTCATGCTAAAAATCCGCATCACATATCCCTCCAAGACCGAGGAGAAGACCATTCTGGAGCGCATGACCGCCCGGGTCGCACCGCAGGCAACCCGGATCGCCAAGCCCGAGCAGCTCCTACGCGCTCGGCAAATCGTCTCGGAGATATACCTCGACGACAAGATCAAAAGCTATATCCTCGATTTGGTCTTCGCGACCCGCGATCCCGAAGCGCACAAGCTCGCCAAGCTCAAGAGCCTCATCAGCTATGGAGCCAGCCCCCGGGCCAGCATCTACTTGGCCCAGGCGGCGAAGGCCTTCGCCTTCCTCAACGGCCGCGGCTACGTCACGCCCGAGGATGTCAAATCCATCGGCGCCGACGTCCTGCGCCACCGCATAATCGTCAGCTACGAGGCGGAGGCCGAGAACATCACTTCCGAGGACATCATACGGACGCTCTTCGAAGGAGTCGAGGTCCCCTGACGCGCCCAACCGGGAGGCCAAGGCAAAGACGATGATCTCCCCCGAGATCCTCGCGCAAGTCCGGCGCATCGAGATCATGACCGGGCGTCTCGTCACCGAGACCCTGGCGGGGGAGTATTTGAGCGTCTTCAAGGGGCGGGGCATGGAGTTCGCCGAGGTGCGCGAGTACGTCCCCGGAGACGATGCGCGCTCCATCGACTGGAATGTGACCGCCCGCACCGGGCGCCCCCATGTGCGCCAGTATTCGGAAGAGCGGGAACTCACGGTCGCCATCGCCTGCGACCTTTCGGGTTCGCAATTCTTCGGGACCCAGGCGCGCCTAAAAAAAGAGGTCGCGGCCGAACTCTCCGCGGTCTTGGCGCTTGCCGCCCTGCACAACAACGACAAAGCCGGCCTGTTCGTGTTCACCGAGGACGTGGAGGAATATGTGCCTCCCAAGAAGGGCCGCCACCATGTGCTGCACATCATCCGCGAGATCCTGGCCTATACACCCCGCAGCCGGGGGACGGGGATAGGCCGCAGCCTGGAAACCATGGTCCAGGTGCTCAAGCGCCGCTGCATCCTTTTCCTGATCTCGGATTTCCGTGACGAGGGATTTGAAAAGCCCCTGCGCCTGGCCGCACTCAAGCACGACGTTGTCCCGGTCGTGATCGTAGACCCGCGGGAGCTCGAATTGCCGCTCCTAGGCGCCTGCCTGGATCTGGAAGATCCGGAGACCGGACGCCGGATCTTAGTCGATGCCTCCGCCCCTGGCTTCCGGACCGGGCACCAGCGGCAGGAAAGCGAGCGCCTGCGCCGGCTGGAGGAATTCTTCGGCCGGACCGGCCTGGACTTCATCCGCATCAGCACGGATCGCCCTTATCTGGATCCTCTCATTCGTTTCTTCCGCCAGCGAGCTCGGAGGCTGCGCAGATGAGTCTGCCGGCGTTCTGGGCCGCCCTGGCGCTATGCGGCTGGGCCTCCGGGTCCACGCCGGCAGGCGCCCCGCCTGACAACGGGGATATCGTGGCCCTGGCGTCTCCCAGCACCACGACCCTGCTGGGAGAGCCCGTGGTGGTCCAGGCCACGGCTCGGTTGGGCGCGGCCGAATCACTCGCCCTCGACTTGCAGCGTTCCACGACGGATAACATGGTCATCACCGGCATCCGCGAACTCGCCCCAGCGGCGACGACGCGCCGTTTCGAGCTGCGCGTCGTGCCCCTCGATGTGGGTCCGCGCGTGTTCCCGATCTACTGGACCCTCACCAGCGCCGGCTCCACTCGCACCCTGTCCACGAACCTCCGCCTGGACGTGCGCGAACCTCCCGGGGCGGCGCAAGCCCAGGACATCAAGGATATCAAGCCTCCCCGCAACGCTTGGCCTCGGCTGTGGCCTTGGCTGCTCCTAGCTGCAGCAACCCTCGGGGCCTGGGGTTGGGCGCGTCGCAGATCCCGGCGGGACCGGAGTTCCATCACCGCGACGGCTAGCGGGGCTGACATCCGGCCTCCAGAGGTCATCGCTGAGGAAGAATTAGCGCGCTTGGAATCCGCCCGCCTCTGGGAGGCCGGCCGCCACAAGGACTTCTATGGCGGCATGACTGACACCCTGCGCCGCTACCTGGAAAGGCGTCAGGCTTTCCCGGCCACCCGCGCCACCACGGCTGAACTCTATCGCCGGCTGCGGCTCCTGGAATTCGACCACAAGCTCCTCGCGGTCCTCAAAGAGCTCTTCGACCGGGCCGACCTTGTCAAATTCTCCAATATCCCAGCGCGGGAAGCATGGGGCGGTGCGGACCTAGCAACGGCCCGGAAGCTGGTACGGGAGACGACTCCGCAGGCCAGCGCCGCTCCGGCCGCCGGAATGGTTAGGCCATGACTTTCGCGCATCCCCTGTTTCTTCTGACCGGCCTGCTGGCTCTGGCCGCGGCGTGGTGGGCCTCGGCGCGCCTGGAGCCGGGCCGGAGGCCGACCCTGCCTTACCCGGCGCTGACCTACGCCGCGGGCGCGGCGCCATCACTGCGGCCGCGGCTGGCCCGCTGGCTGCCCTGGAGCCTCCGGCTGCTGGCTTTACTGTTGATCTGCGCAGGCTTGGCCCGGCCGCAGAAAGTGAGCCGGCGGCTACAGGGCTGGGGCCAAGGCCTAGACATCATGATAGCCCTGGATACCTCGCTATCGATGAACGCTCTGGACTTCCAGCCCTTGAGCCGGGTAGACGCGGCCAAGGAGACGGCCGCGCGCTTCGTGCGCGGCCGCTTCGAGGACCGTATCGGCTTGGTCGTCTTCGGAGGCGCCAGTATGCTGGCCTGCCCGCTTACCCTCGACTATGACGCCCTCGTCGGACGCATCGAGGGCTTGAGCGCCGGTATGACCGGTATGGATGGCACCGCGCTGGGCGACGGCATCGTTTCCGCGCTCAACCATCTCAAGGCGGGAACGGCCAAGACCAAGGTCATCATCTTATTGACGGATGGACGCGGCAATGTCGGCCTCGACGCTCCCACCGCGGCCAAAACGGCCGCGGCCATGGGTGTCAAAATCTATGCCATTGGCACGGCCAAGCGCGGCACCAGCGTCATGCCCGTAGACGACCCGCGCCTGGGCCGGGTCATGGTGCGCGTGGATGAGGACCTCGACGAGGATGCGCTTTTGGAAGTGGCTCGCCTCACCAACGGGAAGTATTGGCGCGCCACAAGCCTCTCCGAACTGCGCGCCGTTTACGCTGAGATCGACGCCCTGGAAAAAACGAAGGTCAAACTACCGGAAACGATCGCTCGGGCCGACCTCTACGCCCTGCCCGTCTTGGCAGCGGCGCTGCTGTTGCTTGCCGAAATCATACTCTCGCAAGGCGCGTTGCTGAGGTGGCCATGAACCATCCTGCCTACTGCGCAGATTTTCTAGACTTATCTAGAGACTAGCCATGTTCAAGAACCCCATCTATCTTCTCTGGCTGGTTTTGGCGGTCGGGTTCGCTGCGCTCTTGCGCGCCAGGGCCGCGTCCCGCCGCAGACGCCTCACCCGAATATTGGGTGAGCCGGCCACACTGACGCGCCTGGTGCCATCCGAGACCGCCGGACGCCGTCGGCTAAAAAGCGCACTGCTGCTCTCGGCCTTGGCTCTGCTGTTCGCGGCACTGGCCGGGCCGCAATGGGGCGTGGAACTGGTGCCTGCCCGTTCGGATTCCAGGCAGGTGTTCATCGCGGTCGACACATCCCTATCCATGACCGCGGAAGATGTTCCGCCCAACCGCTTGGAAAAGGCCAAGAGGGAGCTATCCCTGCTGCTGGCGTCCCTACAGGGCAATCGGGTGGGCGTCCTCGCCTTCGCGGGCGAAGCCGGCATCCTCTGTCCGCTCACCACCGACATCCCGGCGGCCAAGCAGATATTGTCCGGACTTTCCACGGCGTCCATCCCGGTCCCGGGCACCGCCATCGGGACCGCAATGCGCCTGGCCGTGAGCTCATTGCAGCGCTATCCCGGAGGCAAGGCCCTGGTCTTACTCACCGACGGAGAAGACCATCACACCGACCCGTTGGGCGCGGCGGAAGAGGCGGCGGCGGCCGGGGTGAAGATATTCGCCATCGGCATCGGCACCCCCGAGGGCACTCCCCTGCCGGTCAAGGAGGAAAACAGCGGCGCGCTCACCGGATATAAGAAGGACCTCCGGGGTCAGACCGTCATCAGCCGCCTCGACGAGAAGACGCTCATCGACATGGCGGCACGGACCGGCGGCGGTTACTGGCGCTCCAGCCCTTCGGAGGATGAGATCAGCGAGATCATGCGTCAGATCATGGGGCTGGAAAAATCCCAAGGGGTCGTCGGAACTTCCCACCAATACAGGAACCGTTTCCTCTTCCCGCTGGGGCTGGCTTTTCTCCTGCTCCTGGCCGAAATGCTCATCCCTCTAAGCGATCGCCCAGCCGGCGGACCCCTTTCGGCGTCGAATAGATCGCAGATATCCCGCGTGGGGGCGGCAAGCCTCCTGATCCTTCTCGTCCTGCTACCGGTACGAGCGGCGGCGTGGGGCCAGGAAAGCGCCTTACGCGACGGCAATCGGTTCTACGGCCAGCGCCGGTATCAAGATGCCTTGCAAAAATACCGCGAGGCGCAACGGCCCGGAGACGCGCGTCCGGAGTTCAATTCCGCGGACGCGCTCTACCGGACGGAAGACTATGAAGCAGCCGTGCCGCGGTTCCGGCGCCTGGCCCAGGACGCGAAGGCCCCGCCAGAACTCCGGGCCGCCGCCTTCTACAATCTTGGCGATGCCCTGGTTCGCAAGCAGGACTATACCGCGGCGGTAGGGGCTTACCGCAACGCGGTCCTGCTGGCGCCTGGGGACCAGGACGCGAGACACAACTTGGCCGTAGCCCTGCGCATGCTCAGGCATCCGCCGCCGCCCCGCCAACAGTGCAATAACCCCAAGAACACGCCACAACAGTCCAAGAATGACGCCTCCCGGAACAAAAAGGCGGGACAGGAGAAATCGTCCCCGCAGTCCCAGCCTTCCGCTCCGCGCCCCCTCAACCAAATGAGCAAGGAGGACGCGCAGCGCATCATGCGCTCGGTCGCTGAGAAAGAAAAAACGGCCAAGAATCCCCAGCAAGTGATGGCGCCGCGCAAACAGCAGCTTCCGGAGGAGGACTGGTGAGGTCCTGGTGCCTACTCCTCGCCTTGGCCCTTTGGCCCGCCGCCCCGGCCGGGGCGCAACTGTCCATTTCAGCCCAAGCGAACAAGACGCAGGTGCCCCTCGACGATCAGGTAGTCCTAGCCGTCACCATCACGGGCATCCAATCATCACTGCCTGACCCGCAACTGCCGACGCTCCAGAACTTCAGCGTCTATTCTTCCGGACGGAACCAGAGCATCTCTTTCGTCAACGGCCAGATTTCCAGTTCGGTCATTCACACCTTTGTGCTGATCCCTCGGGTCGTCGGCACCGCCATCATCCCCTCTATAACGGTTTCCGCTGGCGGCGCCACGGCCAGGACCGAACCCATCGTAATCCAGGTCGTGCATCAAGCCGAACCGGCGGGACAAGCGCCGGCCGTACAGGCGCACCCGACACAGACCCCTACGCCGCGGCCTGCGGTGACCAGCCGGCAGACCGCTCGCCCCTCTGGCAGCGCGGCGGCAGCTCCCGACGTTTTCGTCACGATGGAACTCGACAAAAGCAAAGCCTTCGTCAACGAACAAATGACCCTGTCAGTTCAATTCCACACGGCGGTCAGCCTACTGGGAAATCCCCAGTATGTCCCGCCCCAATTGGAGGGCTTCCTCGCGGAGGATATGCCGCCTCTGCGCCACTACAACGAAACGCGCAACGGTCGCAATTACTTCGTGACTGAAATCAAGACCGCCCTATTCCCTCTGAGGACCGGACGCCTCACCATCGGAACCGCCACAGTGCACTGCCAAGTCCAACAGCAAACGAATGTCGACCCCTTCTCCCCTGATTTCTTCGAAAGGTTCTTCTCACAGGGACTCATGACGGCCCAAACCCGGACCCTCTCTTCCCAGCCCCTGAGGCTGGAAGTCACGGCCTTGCCGGATGCCGGCAAGCCCATCGACTTCAGCGGTGCCGTGGGCCATTTTTCCCTGGCCGCCGCAACAGACAAGAGCCGGACCAAGGTGGGAGACGCTGTCAACCTGACCTTGACCATCCAAGGAACGGGCAACCTGAAAGCCATCGCAGAACCCGCCATGCCCAGCCTGCCTTCTTGGCGAGTCTTTGACCCAGTGACTTCCGTCAACCTGCAAAAGAAGGGCGACTTAGTGCAAGGCTCCAAGATCATCCGCACCGTCTTGGTGCCACGCGTATCTGGAGACTTGGCCATTCCCCCTGTCTCCCTGTCCTATTTCGATCCCACCCGCAATGATTATGTCCGCTTGAGAACCCAGCCTCTCACCGTTTCCGTCGCTCCGGGCGAGCCTAACGCCGTCCCGACCATCGGCTACATTGCCCCGTCGGCAGCCTCGGCTCAGGGCATCATCCGCGTCAATGAGGATCTCGCCTTTCTGAAAGTCCGGCCGAGGCGGACGATGTTCACGCGCTGCCTGGAGGCCATCGCTGCAGCCGGGTTGATCCATATCCTACCTTTCGCTTTCTTCCTCTGGGCACTGGCGCTCAACGCCTACCGCGGACGCTTGTCCGCGAATCCTCAAGGCGCGCGATTCCGAGGCGCCTTGAAAGCGGCCGCAGCCCGCATCCGGCAGGCGCACGACGCCGGCGACGCACAGGAGGCAGCCGCTCTCATGGCCGAAGCATTGACCGGATATCTGGCCGGGAAATTAGGAGAGCCGACAGCAGGCTTGACCATGCGGCGGGCCCAGGAGCTTCTCCAAAAGCGCCAGCCCCAAGCTTCGCAGGAATCAATCGAGCTCATTAGGTCCGTGTGGGAAGACCTCGATCTCAGCCGATTCGCCCCGGCCGCGGCGGCGACGCAGAACGCAGAAGCGGTCGAGACCTTGAGCCAGAAGCTCTTGCTCTTGCTCGAGGTGCTGGAGAAGGAGCTGAAGCGATGAATTTCGCATGGCTGGCCGTATTCCTGGCTCTGGCGCCGGTCCTACCCGCAGTAGCGACGCCCGGACCCGTCACAGATCCCGAGGGACTGCGTTTTTACTCCCAGGGGAATTATCAGGCTGCGGTGCAGTTGTACCGACAGGCGCTGCGCGGCGATCCGCGCAATGCGGACTTGCACTACAACCTGGGCAACGCTCTCTTCAAGAGCGGGCAGACCGGCCGAGCCATCTCCTCTTTTCAACGCGCCTTCGACATACGGCCTCGAGACGCGGATATCCGTCAAAATCTGGATTTCGCCTTGCGGCGAGCAGGGGAGGAACTGGCGCCGACGGGCGTGCCGCCGTTGCTCTTCTTCACGTTCCATCTCTTGAGCGAGCGGGAACTGGCGGCCTTGCATTGGCTGGCCTGTTGGCTGCTCCTGGTGCTAGCCGGATTATATCTGTGGAAGGAGTCGTTGCGGCCGCGGCTACTGAGTGGGACCCTGGCCGCCGGCGTATTGTGGTCGGCATTCGGCGCATGGTGGTTGGCCGTACGGAGCGGGGTTTCTCAACAACGCGGAGTCATCGTGGCCACCTCGGCAGAGATCCGCAGCGGACCAGGTGAAAATTTCAATGTAAGCTTCACGGCGCCGGAAGGGCGCCGGCTGCAGATTTTCTCTCAGGAAGGCGACTGGCTGGAAATCGGCGTACTCAAAGAGGGCATCAAAGGCTGGATTCCAGCCGCCGCCATCGATCCAATCTAGCCGGGCGAAGATTTCGGCCTAGTGAGTATCCTTACGGATTGTAGGGAGCGAACGGTGTGGGGGGGACAGGGAGAAATTGCTGGGCCGCAGGCAGTCTGGGAACCGCTGTAGGCAGCGGGGGCTGCGCGATCCGCGCCACGGCCGCTTCCACCTTCTTGGCCGCTGCCTTGCGGCGCGGCCCACGAATCCGCTTAGCGGCCTGGACCGCAAGCCCGTCTTCCGTCGCCTTGGGTGGCGCGGCCTCCTGGGCCATCGGGGCCTTGGCCGCCGGCAGCTCGGTTTCGCTCTCCGTCACCGACGCGGTCAAATCATCAGCGCTGTAATCATCCGCATCTCCGCTGGAAGTCTGTTCCGGCCGCGCGGAATCGGATGCCCCTTCGGAAGAAGCTTCCTGCGCGGCCGCGCCATCATCTTCCGCCGTTGTTTCTTCTTGGGCGGTCGGACCCTCGCCGCTGGAGGATCCTTGCTCCGCTGTTTTTCCCTCGTCCGCCGGATTCCCCTCGGCGGCAGACTCTTCCTTCCCGCCGACCGGCGCGACATCATCTTCACGCTGGCACCGTCCCGGGACCGCCAACAACAGGACCAACATCAACCAATGCATAGCGATTCCATTATAGGAAACCCATGCTACAAAAATATTTCCAGGAGCCGCCCGATGTCGTCGGGAGTCAGAGCGGCGTCGCGCCCTAACAAAATGGGGTCTTCTCCTTCCTGAGTGGGTAAAAACAGCGTGAAAAACAACATGCTCTCGACGGAGAAATGGCTTTCCTGATGCTTGCAAAATCTGGCACGATTGCAGGATGCAAAAACGCCGGCACCTATGGGATGCCTATCGC
>CAIRTQ010000105.1 GCA_903881545.1 uncultured Elusimicrobia bacterium | reverse complement strand
GTCAGCCAGACCATGAAGAACTTCGCCAAGTTCACCCTGATCGGAGCCATCCCCGTGGAGCACTACGTGGACCGAAGCATTCCGAACAGCCAGGTCATGTATTCTTTGGTCAAGCTCGACATGGCCGCAGTCCAGAAGAGCCTGAATGAATCCAAGGAACTCGACGCCAAGATGCGCGACTACGTCAAGGCCAACGCCGCAAAGGCCTTCGACGATCTGTCGGCTGAGGAAGCCAAGCACTAAGCCGTCCGCGGCCGGGGCTCCGGCAGCCGTCGCGCCGGAGCCCCGCGCCCCGCGGCGCGGCCGCCCGATTTTCCCCACCCGGAGGATTTACATGCTTAATAAAGCCATGATTCCCGTCGCGCTGGCGGCCTTCCTGCTGGCCGGCTGCGCCACCTCAGTCAAGCGCGAAGACGTGAACACGACCATCGACATCAGCGGACGCTGGAACGACACGGACTCCCGTCTGGTGGCCGAGGAGATGATCAAGGACTGCCTGTCCCAATCCTGGCTGGCCCGGGCCAATACGGCCCTGGGCAAGACGCCCACGGTCATCGTGGGCACGGTGCGCAACCAGAGCAACGAGCATATCAACACCGACACCTTCGTGGAGGACCTGCAGCGCTCGCTGATCAATTCCGGGCAGGTCTCCTTCGTGGCCTCGCAGGCCGAACGCGGCGATGTGCGCGGCGAGCGCCTGGACCAAGACACCCACGCCTCCGAGGCCACCCGCAAGGACAACGGCCAGGAGACTGGAGCGGACTACATGCTCAGCGGCGTCCTCAACGCCATCCAGGACTCCGAGGGCGGCAAGACCGTCATGTTCTACCAGACCAACCTCAAGCTCCTCGACATGAAGACCAACCAGATCGCCTGGAACGGCCAGAAGAAGAGTAAGAAGTTCATCAAACGCTCCAGCGTTTCGTGGTAAGACGCGCCAGCGCGGCTCTCGCGCTGGCCGGGTGCCTGGCCGCCTGCCAGTCCGGGCCCGGCGGCGCCTACAAGAGGCGGCTCAACGCGCAGCTCGCGGCCCAGGACTATGTTGCCGCCGAGCAGATCATCCGCCAGAATAAGGACAGCGAGTACGGCCGCAAGAATGCGGTGCTCTACCACCTTGACCTGGGCACGGTCCTGCACCACGAGGGCAATTTCAAGGCGAGCGACGACGCCTTCGACCAGGCCGAGCTGCGCATGCAGGAGCTCTACACCCAGAGCGTCACCAAGGCCGTCGGCACGCTAGTCTTGAACGACACCACCGTGGACTACGCCGGGGAGCCCTTCGAGCGTACCCTGACCAATGTCTACCGGGCCATGGACTGGCTCTTCCAGGGCCGGCTCGACGAGGCCTTGGTGGAGTCGCGCAAGGTCGGGATATTCCTGGACGAACTCAACCGGAACCTGCAGGGCAAGGATAAATACAAGGACGACGCCTTCGCCCAATACCTTTCGGCCCTGCTCTACGCCGACTCCGGCAAGGACGACGACGCGCGCATCTCCATGGAGAGCGCGGACAAGGCCTACGCCTGGTATGCCGCGGACTACGGCACGCCGCGGCCGGACTTCGGCCCCCAGTCCCCGCCGCAAGCCCCGGACGGCGAGCTGGTCTTCATCCACTTCAACGGCGTGGCTCCTCTCAAGATCTCCAAGACCCTACAGGTGGCGTGGAACCAGGCCCTGGCCACGGCCCAGGCCAGCCCCGACACCGAGGCCAACGGCGCCCAGTTCCGCAACGCCCTGGCCGCGGGCGTCATGGGCCGGGCCATCACCGTGGCCTATCCCGAATACCAAGCCCAACATTTCGCCGTGCGCCGCTCCCGGGTGTCGGCTGATTCGGGCGGCGCCCCGGCCGAGACCGCGCTGATGGAGGACATCCAGGCCATCGCCACCAAGACCCTCCACGACCGCATCGGCTGGATCACGGCCCGGGCCGTGGCCCGGGCCGCGGTCAAATACGTCATCGCCGAGGCGGCCGCCAAAGCCGCCGCCAAGGGCTGCGACAGCAGCTCCGCCTCTGGAAGCTGGCAGAATCTGCTCTGCAAGGGCCTCGCCAGCGCCGCGGCCCACGGCCTGGCATCCTTCACCGAGATCGCGGACACCCGCTGCTGGGGCGCCTTACCGGCCCAGATCCGCATGGCCCGCCTGCGCCTGCCCGCGGGCCCGCACAAGGTGACCGTGGATTTCGAGGACGCGGCCGGCGCCGTCCTGCAAAGCCGGGCTTTCGATGTGACGATACAGCCGGGCAAGCGAGCCTATCTAAGCTACCGCACCTCGAACTGATGTCGCTCTGGAGGAACCCATGAAAAAGTCCATCCTCATTCTCGCCGCGGCCCTCGCCGCCTCGGCCTGCGCCGCGCCCAAAGCACCCCAAGGCCGGACCGTGGTCAAAGGCCCCAAGCCGGACTGGGTGGACGGCTCCAGCATGGAGTTCCCCCGGGAGAGGTATCTCATCGGCGTGGCCAGCGCGGACGACCAGGACTCGGCCAAGGACCGCGCGCGCGGCGAGATCTCAAAAATATTCTCGGCACAAGTCACGGTCAATACGCAGACCGACGCCGCCGAGTCCACGACCCAGAGCACGGGCCGGCCTGACGCCAACAGCTTCTCCCAATCCGTGGCCAACAGCGTGGCCACGGTCTCCAAGACGCTCCTGGAAGGCGTGGAGATCGCTGAAACCTGGCGCGACGAGACCACCATGGTCTATTACGCCCTGGCCGTGCTGGACAAGGCCAAGGCCGCGGCGGCCTGCGCGGACAAGCTCGCCGGTTTCGACGGCCAGATCAAGCAATGGAACACTCAATTGACGCAGGCCGCGGACCGGCTCCCTCGGGCCAAGGCCGCCATGAAGATGCTGTCCCTGCTGCGGGCACGCCAGCGTATCGCCCAGAACCTGCGCGTGCTGGGCGGCACGGCCGCCGCAGCCCCGGTGGACGAGGCGGCCGCGCGCGCCGCGGCGTCCAAGTCTTTGGCGGAGATCAATGTCTCAGTCGCCGTGACCGGGGCGCAATCCCCCGAGGTCGCCACCGGCATCATCCAAGGCCTGAGTGAATTCGGCTTCCAAGCCGCCGCGCCGGCGGCCTCAGCAGCCGACATCATGGTCACGGCCGACGTAAACACCGCCCCCATGGCGAGCACCGACACGGGCTGGAAGTTCGCGCGCAGCTACGCCACCGTGAGCCTCAAGGACGGCCACACCGCCAAGGTCTTCCTACAGTTCGACTCGACCGAAAAAGGCTCGTCCGGCGACTACGACACGGCCGCGCGCCGCAGCCTCGCGGGCCTGTCCCATCGCGTCAGCCAGCAGGTCAAGGACGGCATCAGCTCCTACTTCGAGAACCAGTAAGGCAGACGCCGGCTAACGGCCGTCCGCTCCAGCCGGGGCCGGAGGCGCCGGTAGCCGCAGGATGTGGTCCATAAAGAACTTGCCGAGCCGAACCTTGGACTTGGGATGGGTGAGAGTTCCCGAGACCTGGATGTCCACAGGAGCCACGTTAGCGAGCTGCGCGGTCACGACCAAGTCCAGTCCCTCCGTGGGCAGGTCGATAACACCCGCGGCCGAGACCTGTCCCGCGTCGCTGTCGATGTAGGTGTCCTTCACCGTCATGACACCCTTCTCGAAACCATAATCTCCCGCGATCTCGGTGAAGCTGATGTCGTTGAAATCCGGAAAGATGCGAATGCCGCCCAGACTGCCCATCTTCTGGATGACCATAAAGGGCATGATCAGGACCCTGGCCGCGCCGGACTGGGTGCCCAGCGCGCCAATATCACTGAACTCCCCCCCCGCCGCCGCAAGCTGGGCGAACCCGTCCAAACTCTCCAAGTCCGGCGTGATGCCCCGTATATCCCAAACCACTTTCACATCGCGGACGGTCGCGTTCGGGTGGAGCAGCACTCCCACGCTCAGCTTGCCCTTCGTCGCCAGAGGCGTCTTGGCGGCAGCGATCCCGGGCTGGGGAGAAACGGCATTGGCCTGGGCGGCCCAGGCGGTCTTGGCCGCAAGATAGCGGCCCAGGTCTAAATGGTCCAACGACCCATCCAGCTCGATAAAAGGCTGCTGGCCGTAATCCCTGACCAAAAGGCTTAAATTAAGGATGCCGTTGGCAACCTGGCCCTTGAGATCGGGAATGGAGACGCGCTTTTCGTCGAAGCTGGCCGTGCCCTGGAATCCGCGCAAGGGCAGGCCGGCCATGTCCGCGCTGAGGTCCCGGAACCGCAGATTTCCCTGATAGCTGGGCCTGGCAAGCGGTCCGCGCAAGCCTAGGGCAAAGGACCCTCCGCCCTTGAACTTGAGCGACCGGGTCCGCGGCGAGATAGCGGCAAGCTCTTCCAAGACAAAAGATCGGCACTTGAGCGTCAGGTCCCAGGCCGGTTCCCGACCGCGCAGTCCCTTGGCCGAGCCGGAAGCCTCCAGGTCGCTCTTCCCCATGATCAACCGCAAGCGGCGCAGGTTCACCGCGTCCAAACCGCCGGCCGTGTCCGCTTCCAGGAGCGCGGCGGGAGTCACGAGGCCGGGCGGGACCCAGTTGAAAGGGAGGTCCGCGGACCGCAGAGACGGCAGGTCCAGCTTGGCTTTTACCTCCCAACTGGGCTGGAATCGTCCCGCCAAAGCGCCGCGCAGGGAGCCCTTGATGTCCACCACGCCGGCCTTAGTGGCGATATGCAGACGGTCCACCAACGCATCGTCCCCGTCGAGACGCCACCCGGAGTCCACCACCATGGCCGGAACGACGAGTCCGGCGGGCAGCTTCAAGAAAGGGAGGTCCGCGCCTTTCAGGCCGGGCAGGTCCATCCGGAGCTTGGCCGCGACGCCCCGGAGCCGGGGCTTGCCGAGCAGGTCCTTGACCGTACCTGCGGCTTCCAACCGGACCGGGCCTGTCCTGAGGCGCAGGTATTCGAAAATAACCTGGCCGGCGGCAAGACGGAGCTTCGCGTCCACCGCGGTCCGCGGCAGGACTAGGACCGACGGCAATCTCAGGCCCGGTATTCCGAGGGACCGCGGGATATCCAGATGGACGACCGCCCGCGCCTCCGGCGAGGGACCCGACGGCATCGCCTCTCCCCTGGCCGTAATGAGGAGCGGCTCCGCGCCGGAAAGGCCCAGCCGCCCCGAAAGGTCAAACTTGGGAGCAGAGGCGTCCGCGACCCGGCCGGACACAAACAGGACCCGGCCGGAGTCCTCTAGGCGCAGTTCCTGGATGACCGCGGACATACGCTCAGGCTTGCCCCCGCCCGCGTCCAGCCTGCCGGAGAACCGCGCCGAGGCCGAGAATGGCTTGTCCCCGAGACGGCCTTGGGCGACCAGGTCCAGTTCCGCGCCAAAGGGCCCGTCCGACTGAAAGTCCCGGAACTTGGCGTCGGCCACGGCCACGGTCCATTGCCGGCCCGCCGCCGCATCCCGGTATTCTATCCTGGCATCGCGCACGGCGGCTCTGCTGACGAACAGGGTCAAAGCGGATGGCCCGGCAGGGACGGGCGCCCGGGCCGCGGCAGTCGATGGCGCGGGCTCGGAAAAATTATAGGTGCCGTCCGGCCTCCGGATCAGCGTCACCTTTAGGCCCTCGGCCGAGACTCTGGCGATTTCCACCTTATGGTGGAGCAAGGGGAGCAGGCGCAGACGCACCGCGAAAGACCGCGCCCGCGCGAATGTCCCTGCCGAAAAATCCGGCCGCTCCGACACCGCGACATCCGAAAGGACCAGGCCCCGCACCAAGTCCGCGGACACGCGGCCGACGCGGACTTCGCGTCCCAGGGACTTGCGCGATTCGGCCAGGATGATGCCCTGGACCCGGTCTGGGGTCAGATAGAACTTGAGCGCCCCAGTCCCGAGTCCCGCCGCGGCTAAAAAGAGCGCGGCCAGGATGGCGGATATCTTTACCGCTTTCCTCATGAGACTGGGGAGAGTGGCGACCACGGCTCAGGTCGGCTCGGCCGGCCGGAACACGGGGTCGAGGAGCCACCAGCAGGCGAAGGTGCAGGCCGACCCCATCACGGTCAAGGCCGTCGCGGCGCAATAGGCCGGATCCGAAGCGGCCGAGAAAGTCTGCCGGATACGGTCGTAAAGCGCCCCGCCCAGCGTGTTGGAAGCCAGCGCCGCCAGGTTAAAGACCGCCATGAAGACCGCGTAGGCGGTGGCCTCGGCGTAACGCGGGCAGGCTTGCGCGGAGATGTCCATGAGTCCCAGGCGGAAGACCACTCCCGAGACGCCCATGAGCGCGGTGAGCACGGCTGCGGAAAGCGGCCCTCGATAGAACAGAAAGAGCAGGTTCGCGGCCCCGGCCGCGAGCACGCCCGCCCTCAAGAAGCGCTCCGTGCCCCAGCGTTTGACCGCGGCCCCGAAAAAGCCCGCGCCCGCGACGCCGGCCAGTCCGCCGAGCGTACTCAAAGCGCCGATGTAGACCGGGCTAAAACGCAGGGCCTCGCTCTGATAGTAGAATTGGGCCGTGCCCAGGAGCGGATAGAAGTTCCATAGGAATATCATCAGGCATAGCGCCCAGAAGCGTCGCGCGGCCAGCAAGGCCAGCAAGCCTTGGATCCGTTCCCCTGTCGCGGCGCGAGAGGGCAGTTCCTTGACCCAGACGGCGGAACCGGCTATCATGAGCGGAAAGACCGCGGCCATGGCGAACACGACGCGGGGCTGGACATGCGCGCTGAGCCAGCCGCCGCCCAAGCCGGTCAGCACCAAGGTGGCGTAGAGCGTGCCGATGTGCAGAGCTTGATAGGTCCCGGTCTTGCCTGCGGCCTTGCCCATCTCGACCAGGACCCCTTCGCAAACCACATCGCAGAACACCACTGAGACATTGGCCAGGACCAGCAGGGCCAGCAGGGGGCCGTACCGGTAGGAGGGCAGTGCTGCCAAGGCGAGCCAGCTACACGCGCCCAGGGCCGCTCCCAGCACGAGGTGGGGGCGCCGCATGCCTCCGGGCAGGCGCACGAGGTCGGTTAGGGGCCCGAAGAGCGGCTTGATGACGAACGGCGCCGTCATGCAGGCCACGAACGCGGCGGCGCGGCCAGCCGAGAGGCCGAGACCATCCTTGAGCAGGTAGGCGACCGGCTGGTAGACCAGGCCGATCATGCCTTGCGCGAAGTAATTGACGGCGCAGAACAGGTAAAGCCGGTCGAATTCGAGCGGTTCCGACCGCCTGACGGCCAAGGTCGCCATGTCCAGCAAGGATGATAGCAGTTTGCGGAAAATCTATGTAGAATGGAGCCATGCCCATGTCCTGGATCGCCGCCCTATGGCTCTGCGCCGGAGCCCGCGCCCAGCCCGCAGATACGCCCGATTCTCAGGAACAGGAATCCCAGTCCGAGGTCCCCGCGCAGGAAGGCCAGCAAGCCGCGGCCGAGGCGCCCCGGACCACTACCGTAGAGGACGTGAAGACCAGCTTCGGGACCATGGTGCAGAGCTTCATCACCGCCAACAGCCCCAACGGCTACTGGCCCTTGCGCCAGAAGCGCACCCATCGGCTCCTCAAGCTCCATTTCGTAAGGGCCGTGGAAAGGACCATCCATGAGGTGGGTTCCGGCCGCTTCGCCGGCCGCGTGGTCATGCGCCAAGAAAACTCGGAGGGCGTCATCACCGCCGAGTTCGTCCTGGACTGCACCGGCACCGACTGGAAGGTTGATGAGATGCGCCATCTCGTCATCGGGCGCCCTGCGCCGCAGGCGCAGGACCGCCCCTGATCAGCGCAGGACCAGCAAGGTCAGCTCGAAAATGATAATGGCGGGGACCGCCAAGGCGAGCTGAGAGAACACGTCCGGGCTCGGGCTAAGAATCCCGGCCACGATGAATGCGAAAAGATAGATGTAGCGCCAGCGGCGGCGCAGGCCTTGCCGCGTCACGATCCCTAGCCGGTTGAGCAGGACCAGCACGATGGGAAGCTGAAAAACCCCTGCGAAAGAGAGCGCCAGGCTGGTGACGAACCCCAGGTAGCCGCTCAAGGTCATCAGGGGCCGGATATCATCGCTGCCGAAAGCCAGCAGGAAGCGCATCGCGGCCGGAACCACCACGAACACAGCCAGCGAGGCCCCCACCAGGCACAGAAGATAGGAAACGGCCGCCAGGACCGCGGCCAGCCGGCGCAGGCCGGGGCTCAAGGCCCGGGCCACGAAGAGCCAGACCTGATGGAGGATGAGCGGCAGGAAGAGGACCAGCCCGGCGCAGACGGCGGCCTTGATGCGCACCAGGAAAGCCTCGGCGGGCAAGGTGAAGACCACGCCGCCCGCGTTGCGCGCCAGCCAGCCCAGCAGCTTGCCGGACCAATGGTAGCAGAGGGCCGAGCCCAAGGCGGCGTAGGCCAGGCAGATGATCAGCCTGCGCCTCAGTTCGATGAGGTGGTCGCTCAAAGGCAGCACCGGGTCGCCGGCCGAGGAATCCGGCTCAGGGCGCGAGTCTAGAAGAGCAGGTATTGGCACGCGTGATGCTCCTCCTTGCCCGGGCTCCAGGGCAGTACCACCACCCGTACGCCCAGAGCCTCTGCCGCCCGCGCGCTCTCGGCGTCCGGCAGCCGCTGATCATAGCCCAAGGCGAGCACCGCGGGGCGCTGCCGGCGCAAGGTCTCAGCGAAGCTCTCGGCCGCGCCCACCACGACTTTGTCGGCCAGGCCCAAGGCGCGCATTCGGCGCAGGCGCGCGGCCGCGGGGACCGGGTTGGCCTTGTGGTTATGACGGTCATGGGCGAGCACCACCACGAGCTGGTCTCCCAGGGCGCGGGCCAGGCGTAGCGTACGCACATGGGCCTTGTGCACGCGGTTGAAACAGCCGGCGACGAAGACGGTTCCTTTCCTCAAGCCTCGCGCCGGCGCATCGCGTCCGCCCGCGCAGGCCATTCTAACATTTATGCCCGGTCCGCCCGTGTCAACTCATCTAAAAATGTTACCGAAGCCGTCATAGGCCGGTCCTTTCTCTTTTTGCTTCTTTTTCTCTTTGTGAATTGCTGTGGACAAGTGTGGATAACATGAATATCTTCTTGCCCCCAACGGCTCGACCGG
>CAIRTQ010000104.1 GCA_903881545.1 uncultured Elusimicrobia bacterium | reverse complement strand
TGAAGTATCATTCTTTCACCTCGCGGGTGAAAAGTTATCGCTTTTCACCGATTCTTCCCTTTCGACGGGACGCGAGGTATTTTATTTCTTATTGATCATCCTTGTTTGAGGATTGGGGTACAGGGAATTTTCTTGACTTCCCCTAGCGGCCCTGCTATGATAAAGACTCCCCATTCGGGGAGCCGCGAAGGCCGCTTCCGCAACGAGGAAATCCCCCCAGGAGACAGTCGATGGCCGAAATTGAATTGACGGACGCCGAGTTCCAAACCCAAGTCCTTGCGAGCCCCATGCCGGTGCTGGTCGACTTCTGGGCTCCGTGGTGCGGACCCTGCCGGATGCTGGCGCCCATCATCCATGAACTGGCTGCGGAATACGAGGGTCGCGTGCGCGTGGCCAAGCTCAACACGGACGAGCATCCCACCGCAGCCGGGACCTATCGCATCTCCGCCATACCAAGCCTGTTGTTTTTCAAAAACGGCAAGGTCGCGGAACAACTGGTGGGGGTCCAATCCAAAGCCGAGATTAAGAGAATTCTGGATTCCTTATTGACCGTCGCCTAGGCCCGAATCTAAGCCGCTTCCAGTCGTCGAAATCATAACCCCCGTGCCGCTTCCCTGCTTGGAATATCGATGAAGCCCAGGTTCTACCTGGTCGATGCGCACGCCTTCCTGCATCGGGCCTATCACGCATTGCCGCCCTTGACCAACGTCAAGGGCGAGCCGGTGGGAGCGCTCTACGGGTTCGCGCGTATGCTCCTGCAGATTCTCAAACGCGACAAGCCGGACCACATCGTGGTCTGCTTCGACTCCCCGGGGCCGACCATCCGCCATAAGATCTTCGCTGACTACAAGGCCACTCGCAAGGATGCCGACGAGGATCTGGTCTTCCAGCTCGGGCAAGCTCGCGAGATGGCGGCGGCCATGGGATTCACCTGCGTGGCGCAGGCGGGGGTGGAGGCCGACGACATCATGGCTACTTTGGCCCGGCAAGGGCAGGCCAGCGGGTACGAGTCCGTGCTCGTGACCGCGGACAAGGACGTCCTGCAGCTCGTCGGAGACGGCATACGGGTGTACAACCCTTCCAAGAACGCATTCATGGACCCGCCCCAGATCGAGGCCAAGCTCGGCGTCGGACCCCGTTCCGTGGTGGATTATCTCGCCATCATCGGGGACGCCTCCGACAATGTCCCGGGCGTGCGCGGCATCGGCCCGGTGGGCGCCGTCAAACTCATCAAGGCCTTCGGCAGCCTGGCCGGCGCCATCCGCGCGGCCAAGGCCAAGGATGCCGCCCTGCCGCCCAAGACGGCCCAGGCCCTGCTGGACGGGGAGAAGATCGCCACGCTCTCGCTCGAACTGCTTCGGCTCGACGTTCAGGTTCCCCTGGAGACCAAGCCATCGCAGTGCAAACTGCCCGAGCCTGATCCGGAGACGCTTAAAGCTATGTTCGGCCGCTTGGGATTCGGTTCATTGCTCAAGGAGATGCTGCCGCGCAGCGGGGATTGGGCTTTGACATCGCCCGAGGCCGCGGCGCCCGGGCCTGCGGCTGGTTTGCACGCGCCGGGCAACCCCGTCCGGGAGTGCCCTTATGGGGAACTGGCTGCGGAACTCAGGCAAGCCCGGGCCATCACGGTCACGGCCCGCCGCAATCCGAAGCCGGATCTGGTCGTGGGCGCGGTTCTGGCGGCGCTGGGCTTGCCGGACGGCCGTGCGGCGATTCTTGGCGAGGCCGACCTGCTTCGGGAGGCGGCGGCGTTGACCAATCTTCTTTCGGGTCCCGCGCTCAAGGTGGGATACGACCTTAAGGAGACGCGGGCCGCCCTAGAGATCGCAGGTGTGCGCTGCGGCGGCCGGTTCTTCGACACCATGCTGGCGCGCTATTGCATCAATCCCGAGGACTCGGGACGTGGGGAGGCCAAGGACCTGCGCGCCGCGCTGTTGGAGGGTGCGGGCCAGGCCCTCCAGCACGAGGTGCTCCAGGAAGGGATGGAGAACGCCGGGGTACTCAAGCTTTACACGGACATCGAGATGCCCCTCTCCGAGATACTGCGCGTCATGGAGTCCGTGGGCGTCGCCCTGGATGGCGGGTATCTGCGCCGGCTCGCCGAGGAGTTCGAGGCCGACATAGCGGCCCTACAGGCGCAGATCTGCGGCTTGGCCGGATCCGAGATCAACCCCAACTCCCCCAAGCAGCTCGCCGTTTTGCTTTACGACCGCCTGGGCCTGCCCGTGCCGCACGAGACCGCCAAGGGCGGCCGCTCCACCGACGAGGAGGCCCTGCGGGTCCTGGCCAAGAGCCATCCCCTGCCGGCCAAGGTCCTGGAATACCGCGAGTTGGCCAAGCTCAAGGGCACCTACATCGACGGGCTCCTACAGCGCCTCGACCCCGGGACCTCGCGCGTGCACACCCACTTCGACCAGACCGGCACGGCCACGGGGAGGCTCTCCAGCCTCGATCCCAACCTACAGAACATCCCCGTGCGCTCTCCCGCAGGCCAACGCATCCGGCGCGCCTTCGTTGCGCCGGCGGGGCATGTGCTGGTCTCGGCGGATTATTCCCAGATCGACCTGCGCGTCCTGGCCCATGTCTCAGGCGACCCCGCCCTTTGCGGCGCCTTCGCGCGCGGTGAGGATGTGCACCAGCTCACCGCCTGCCAGGTCTTCCACACGGCGCCCGAGCAGGTAGATAAGGAGATGCGCCGCTGCGCGAAGACCATCAATTTCGGAATCATGTATGGCCAGACGCCCTTCGGCTTGGCCACCGAGCTGGGCATCCCGCAGGCCGAGGCCGCGAGTTTCATCAAGGATTACTTCGCCCGCTACCCGGGCGTGGCGGCCTGGATCGAGAGCAACCTCGTTGAAGCCCGCCGCAACGAGTCGGTGCGCACGTTCTGCGGCCGCGTCCGCCACCTGCGCGACATCAACGCCAAGAACACCGCCCTGCGCCAGTTCATGGAGCGGGCGGCGCGCAACACCCCCATTCAGGGCGGCTCTGCGGACATCATCAAACTGGCCATGATCGAGGTGGACCGGGGCCTACCGGGCAATTGGAAGGCCCGGATGCTCCTACAGATCCATGACGAACTGCTCTTCGAGGTGCCCCAGGCCGAGGCCGCACGCTTCGCGGCCTGGGTCAGGGAGATCATGGAGCATGCCGCCCGGCTGACGGTGCCCCTGATCGTCGATATCAAGGCCGGGCCCGATTGGCAGGACATGGAGGTCCTCAAGCCGTGACGCGCCTCTTCTCGCACGAACCCATGAGCTTCCGGCGCATGCCGCCGGGGGTCAAGACCATGATCATCGCTAACGTGGCGTTCTTCATTATCCGCCTCATCGTGCGGAACGACGCGATGTTCGACCAGCATTTCGGCCTGGTCCCGGAGAAGGTCCTGGCGGAGCGCTGGGTCTGGCAGCCCGTGACCTACATGTTCGTGCACGGGGGCTTCTTTCACCTGTTCTTCAATATGTTCATGCTCTGGATGTTCGGCGTGGCCATCGAGACCCGGTGGGGGGCCGTCGAATTCCTCAAGTTCTATTTCATTTGCGGCCTGAGCGTGGCCTTGGTTAAAGTCCTGGTGGGGGGGGCGCATTCCACGATTCCTCTGGTCGGAGCGTCCGGGGCTTTGTTCGGGCTGCTGGTCGCCTTCGCAATGCTCTATCCCGACGCCGTCGTCTACCTCTATTTCTTCATTCCGGTCAAGGCCGCCCATATGGCATTGCTTTGCGGTGCCATGGAGTTCCTGCTCATGTTCGGCCAGGGCAACGGAGGCGTGGACCATTTTGCGCATCTGATCGGTCTCGTCACGGGCTATGTTTATCTGCGCTGGTGGTGGGAGCTCAGAAATCGGCTCCATGCGGGATTGCGGCGTCTGCTCCCGTCGGGGTTCGCGCCGCGGCCGCAGCGGCCCGCCCCTGGGGTAGCCAGGCCTCGCGCCGCGTCCGCGCCGCCTTCTCCGTCGCGGCCGCCCGAGGCCGGCATGGAGGATGTGGACCGCGTCCTGGATAAAATCCTGGCCGACGGCCTAGGCTCCTTGACCGAGGCGGAGCGCGATATCATGCGGCGCTATTCGGATAGGATGAAGCATTGAAGGCGCTGGCGCGTAGGGATCGGCTCGTTTTGGGCCTCACCGGAGGCATTGGTTCCGGCAAGTCGGAGGCCTTGCGGACTTTTCGCCGCTTGGGCGCGGGGACGCTCTGTCTTGACATGCTGGCACATCAGGCGCTGCGCCGAGGGGGTGAAGCTTATCGGCCGGTGCTGAGGGCTTTTCCCGGTGTCCGGGGCCGCGACGGCGAGCTGGACCGTCACGCTCTGGGCCGGGCCGTGTTCGCGGACCCGCGCCTGCGCCGGCGGCTCGAACGTCTGACTCACCCCGCCATATTGGCGCGGATGCGTCGGTGGCTGCGGGCGCACCGGCGGGGCCTTCTGGTCGTGGACGCGCCTTTGCTTTTCGAGGCCGGCCTGCAGCGGGAATTCGACCTGACGGCCGTGGTGACGGCGGGGCTCCGGACGCGTTTGGCGCGCTTGAGCCGACGCGACGGCCTCAGCGGCGCGGAGCTGCGCCGGCGCGCGGCGGCCCAGATGCCCCTGGCCGCCAAGGCGCGGCGCGCGGATGTCGTCATCGTCAACGGCGGTAGCCGCGCAGAACTGCGGCGCCGGATCCGGGAATATCATCGGGCGCTGGAGCTGATGTATGGAGGATAAGAAGATGGAGAGCACAAGTGTCAACGCTGGCGTCGTGACGCCGCAATCCGGCGCTGGGCCGGCGCCGGTCGCCGCGGCGCAGATGGACGCCACCCGGCTGAGCCAAATGACCATGGCGGAATTGAGCGTCGTGGCCCGGGACCTTCGGCTGGAGGGCGTCTCCGGCCTGCGCAAGCAGGAGATGATCGCCAAGATCCTGGAGGGTCAGCTCAAGGCCCACGGCATGATCTACGACGAGGGTGTGCTTGAAATCTTGCCCGACGGTTTCGGGTTCCTGCGTTCTCAAGTATACAACTACCTTTCCGGGCCCGACGACATCTATATCTCGCCGTCCCAGGTCAAGAAGTTCGGCCTGCGCAAGGGCGACTCGGTCTCGGGCTTCGTGCGGCCTCCCAAGGAGGGCGAGCGATTCTTCGCTCTGCTGCAGGTCAAGAAGATCAACGGCGTGGATGCCGAGCAGCTGCGCGAGCGTCCCTTCTTCGACAACCTGACCCCGCTGCATCCGGACAAGCGCTTTAACCTGGAGACCGACCGCGCGGAGATCACCACGCGCCTCATCGACCTCTTCTGCCCGATCGGCAAGGGCCAGCGCGGACTGATCGTCGCGGCGCCCAAGACCGGCAAGACCATCATCCTACAGAAGCTCGCTAACGCCGTCGCCGCCAACCATCCCGATGTCATCGTCATGGTGCTCCTCATCGACGAGCGGCCGGAAGAGGTCACGGACATGAAGCGCAGCATCAAGGGCGAGGTCTCGGCCTCGACTTTCGACGAGCCGGCCGACCGGCACGTCCAGGTGGCGGAGATGGTTCTGGAGAAGGCCAAGCGCCTCGTCGAGCTGGGCAAGGACGTGGTGGTGTTGCTCGACTCCATCACGCGCCTGGCCCGGGCCTACAACACCATCTGTCCCTCCACCGGCCGGGTGCTCTCGGGCGGCCTGGAGGCCACTTCTCTACAGCGGCCCAAGCGCTTCCTGGGCGCGGCGCGCAATATCGAGGAGGGCGGCAGCCTCACCATCATCGGCACGGCCCTGGTGGACACCGGTAGCCGCATGGACGAGGTCATCTTCGAGGAGTTTAAGGGCACGGGCAACTCCGAGATGTGCCTGGACCGCAAGCTCGCCGACCGCCGGATGTTCCCGTCCATCGAGATCAACCGTTCGGGCACGCGCAAGGAGGAACTGCTCCTGGCTGAGGATGATATCAACAAGATGTGGATCCTGCGCAAGGTCCTGGCGCCGTTGGGTTCGGTGGAGGCCATGGAGCTCCTGCGCGACAAGCTGCTCTCCACCAAGAACAACAAGGACTTCCTCAAGTCCATGGAGCTTTCCAACCTCTCCGAATGAGCCGGCGGCTCCTTTGGGCTTGCGCCGCTCTGGGCGCCCTGCTCCCCGCCGCGGCCCTGGCGGCACCCGCGCCGATCGTCAGCCCGCGCGACTGGGCGCGCTTCTCCGTGTTGACTCCGGCCGGGCCGGATGAGCCGGCGCCCGAGGTCTTCCGCAGGCTCAATCGCCTGGTGTGGGCCGAGCATAAGGTCGGTCGCGGGGAGACCAGCGCGAGCGTTCTGGCCAGGCTCTACCGCACCACCGTGGCGAGCCTGCAGGCTACGAACCATCGCGAGTTCTACCTGGGCGTGCGGCCGGGGCGCAGCCTGATTGTGCTCAACCAGGACGGAATGCTCTATGAGGTCAAGAAGGACTCGGAAACCCTCGATCGGATCGTGCGCGGCGTGATGGACAATTACAGCGTCGCGGAACGGCACCGGCAAAAGTATAAGGATTGGGTGGTGCGGGCCAACGATTTGCCCGGCTACGCGGTCCTGGTGGATTACGAGTTCGAGAAGGGGGCCCGTATCCTGCTGCCCGGGGTGCGGCAGAATTTCGACACCTACCATTACCCGGTGGCCCAGGTGACGCGCTTCAGCTCGATGTTCGGGATGCGCTACCATCCTCTGCTGCACGCGCGTCGTATGCACTCGGGCGTCGACATCCCCAAGCCGTATGGAACGCCGGTCTATCCCTCGCGCGACGGCAAGGTGGTCGAGGTGGGTTGGCATGAGGGCTACGGCCTGCTCGTCATCATCCGCCATCGGGACGGCTACACGACCCGCTACGGACACCTGTCCAAGATAACGGTCAAGGCCGGGCAGGCGGTGCGCCGGGACCGGACGCTCATCGGCAAGGTGGGCTCGACCGGCATCTCCACCGGCCCGCACCTGCATTTCGAGATGCGCACTCCCGACGGCAAGCCGTTCAATCCCCGGGCGAAGATCGGCGGGCGTTAGCCCGCCGCCTCAGAGCGCTGCGGCCGCCCGGGTCAGAACGGCGTCGGCGAGCAGGCTTGCCGCGTCGGCTAGCCTGGGCGCCAGCGAGACCAATGCCTCATGGCGCTTGGCGGCGTCCAGGCCTGCGGCCAGGAGCCGAGCCGCGAGCAGGAGAGAAAACAGCGTCTGTCCATTTTATAATATGGCGACAGGAATAATGCGGAATCGCGAGCGCTATATCCTCGTTTTTATCTTTCACAAACAATCACTCCTGTCCGGTTAAAATTCGAGGCATAGTTGGGGGTCGTGACCTTTGAGGCGTGCCAGCCTGGATTCGTTTAGACTGAGCAGATCAAAAAGCGAAGCGCGTTCGAGCAGAGTTTCCCGAACGA
>CAIRTQ010000103.1 GCA_903881545.1 uncultured Elusimicrobia bacterium | reverse complement strand
TGAAGTATCATTCTTTCACCTCGCGGGTGAAAAGTTATCGCTTTTCACCGATTCTTCCCTTTCGACGGGACGCGAGGTATTTTATTTCTTATTGATCATCCTTGTTTGAGGATTGGGGTTGCAGCCTGCCTGTTGACGACTTCGCCCGACAAGGATAAGATTCCTACATCAGACTTGCGCATGAACACCATATGCTGACCAAGACGCTGGCTGGAGCGATCCTCCTCTGGACTGCCCTCTCCTGGGCGGACAGCATGTTCAGCTATTGGCTGTACCGGGGGTACAACTCCAAAGATTCGGGCGAGCAGGTCGAGTTCTATACGAACGCCCTGGCCGCATGGACCGCCGGCGACGGGCCGAAGAACAAGGCCGCCGCCTACAACAGCCGCGGGCTCGCCTATCACGCCAAGATGGACGAGGACCGCGCCATCCAGGACTTCGACCGGGCCATCGAGCTGCGGCCCGGCTACGAGGCCGCCTACTGCAACCGCGGTGACGCCTTCCGCGGGAAGAAGGATTATGACCACGCGGTCCAGGACTATGACAAGGCGGTCAAACTGAAACCCGGCTACGAGGCCGCCTACTACGGTCGCGGCAACACGTTCCACGAAATGAAAGAGATCGACCGCGCGATCCGGGACTACACCAAGGCCCTGGAACTGAAACCCGACTGGGAGGCCGCTTTCTGCAGCCGCGGCAACGCCTTCCGCGAGAAGCCGGATATCGACCGCGCGATCCAGGATTACAATGTGGTGATCGAACTGAATCCCAGCTTCGCGGAGGCTTACTACGGCCGCGGCCTGGTCTATGTCATGAAGAAGGATTTCAAGCAGGGCCTCGCCGACTGCGCCAAGGCCATCGCATTGAAGCCTGACGCGGCCGAGGCCTACCGCTGCCGTGGGAACATCTACGTCGAAAAGAAGGATCTCGACAAGGCCGTAGAGGACTTCAGCCGGGCCATCGCGCTGAAGGCAGATGACGCGGCGCTCTATCTGGACCGCGGGTCGGCCTATCGGCTCCAGGGCGACTATGGCCGCGCCATCGCCGACCTCTCGCGATCCGTCGCGTTGGACCCCGGAGCGCCGCGGTCCTACAGCAGGCTAGGCCACTGCTGCTACGAGGCGGGCAAAGACCAGGATGCCGTCGACGCATTCATCAAGTCCCTCAATCTCCACCGCGACCCCGGCGCTTGGGCCGGCCTGGCCATGGCCTTGCTGAGGCAGGGACACGCGGACAAAGCCTTGTCCGCGTTCCGCAAAGGGGTGAAGCTCGAGCCGGCTTTGGCCGAGGGCGCTAAGGCCGTCAAGGGCAAGGATGCCTATACCAAGGGCCAGCTCAAGGCGCTCGACGAGCTGGCCGGCCTGCTGAAGAAGGCCCCGCGGCCATAGGCTCCACGAAGACGGGCGCGAAGCCTAGCGCGCGGCCGCCAGCCGAGCCTCAGCCTTCTCCGGACCCTGGATCTCGGAAAGGTCCGCCGCGCGCTTGATGAGCCGCACCAACCGCGCCAGAAGCGCTAGGCGTTGAGCCCGCAAGGCTCTATCCTCGGCCATGACCATGACCTGGGCGAAGAACTCGTCGAGCTTGGGCTTCAGGGCCACCACGGCGCGTAGGCAGGCGTCGTAACTCCCGGCCGCCAGGTGCTCCGTCATCTGCGCGCTCAATAGGTCCAGCGCCTCCAGCAGAGCCAGTTCCGCCGGTTCGCGCAAGGCTGCGCGCTCCGGCCCGCCCTCGGGCACGACCTCGCCTTTCTGCGCCGCCTGTTTGAGGATGTTGGCGGCGCGCTTGAAGACCGCGGCCAAAGGCTCGAAGTCCGCGTGGCGGCGCACGGCATGGACCGCGATGAGACGGCGCAGGGTGTCGGGCAGGTCGCGCAGACCGCCCTCGCGCACGGAACGGATCTCGTCAACCAGGTAGCCCTGCTCGTCGAATAGGCTCTGGGCGCGCGCCCAGATGAAGTCGCGCAGTTCGCCCGCCACCCGCTGGCCGTCCGCCGCGGACAAGGCGACGCGGCCCTCGAGCAGGCGCAAGGCCTCGACCAGGGCGGCCTCCAGGTCCAACGGCAACTGCTTCTCCAGCAGGATGCGCAAGGCCCCCGTGGCCTGCCGCCGCAGGGCGAAGGGGTCCGCGCTGCCCGTGGGCGCCACGCCCACGGCCAGGCTTCCGGCCAGGCTGTCGATCTTGCCGGCCAAGGACGCGACCGCGCCCTCGGCCGTAACCGGCAGGGCGGACTTGGCCGCGACCGGGTAATAGAACTCCTCGACGCCCAGGGCCACGCGCTCATCAAGCCCGTCGTGCCGGGCATAGTAGCCGCCCATGGCGCCTTGCAGCTCCGGGAACTCCTTGACCGTCTCGCAAACCAGGTCGGCGTAGCCCAGGCGCGCGATGGCGGCGGCGGCATCCTCGTTGAGGGGGAAGTCCCGGCGCCGTAGCTGAGCGCACATCCACTGGGCCAAGGCCTGGACCCGCTGGGATTTCTCGGCCATGGAGCCAAGCTTGCCTTGGTAGGTCACCCGCGCCAGCATGGATAGCTTGAATTCCAGGCTGGTCTTCTCATCGCGCCCCAGGAAAAAGGCCGCATCGCTCAGACGCGCGGTCAGCACCCGCTCGTAGCCTTCGCGCACCTGGGTCTGGCCCTCGGAGCCGCCGTCGCGCACTCCCACGAAGGCAGCGACGAGCCCCTTGCCCCCGAGCAAGGGGAAGAATTTCAGCTGTTTCTTGAGGACCATCTTGAGCAGGGGGACCGGTATGCGGAGGTACTCCTCCCGGAACCGCCCCGTCACGGGGACGGGGTGCTCGGTCATGGCGACGGTCTCCTCCAGCAGACCGCCCTCGAAGTCGAGCTTGCCGCCGCCCTGGACCGCCGCGGCCTCCAGGCGCTTGAGCAAGGTCCGCCGCCGCTCCTCAGGGTCCACGACGACCAGGAGGTCGCGCAGCGTCTCGCGGTATTCGATGCTCTCCGGCAAGGACGCCGGCTTGCCGCCAGGGCCGGCCAGCCCCCGCAGTATCCGACCGCTGCGCACCCCGGCCAGTTCGAAGGGAATCACGCTGCGACCCAGGATCGCCGTCAGGCCGCGAATGGGCCGGCCGAAGCGCAAGCGCGAGGCCTCCCATTCCAACGACTTGGGGAACTCCAGGGACTTGATGGTCTCCGGCAGGATGCGGGCCAGGAGCTTGAGCGCGGACTCTCCGGGGGCCACCACCCGCGCCAGAAGGAACTCGCCCTTGGGCGTGGCCACGGTCTCCAAAGCCGCGGGCTCGAGGCCGTGCTTGCGCGCGAAGCCCTCGGCCTGCGGAGTGAAAGCGCCGTCCTCACCCTTGAGCAAGCGCGCGGGCGGGCCTTGCACGTCCCGGCTCAGGACCGACGACTTCTCCTCCACGCCACGAACGAAGACGGCCAGGCGCCGCTGCGTGCCGAAGCTGGCGGCGCTGGTAAAGCCCAGCCGGGAGTCCCGCAGAGCGGCCTGGGTCTTTTCCAAGAGCTGTTCCAGCGTGGGCGCCAGGAAGCGGGCGGGCAGGGGTTCGACGAAGATCTCGAGCAGAAGGTCTTTAGACATGTTGGGGCTCCATCTGATGCACCGCGGGCGCGCCAAGTTCCAGGTAAAGGTTCATGACCTTCTTGGCCAAACCGCGAACCCGCCCGATGTACTGGGCCCGCTCCGTGACCGATATGGCGCCGCGCGCCTCCAGAACGTTGAAGAGATGAGAGACCCGCACCACGCAGTCGTAGGCGGGCAGCGTCAGTTTCAGGCCCGCGAGCCTTTCGCCCTCGGACTCGTACTCGTCGAAGTGCCGCGCCAGCATGGCAGCGTCGGCGACCTCGAAGTGGTAGGCGGAGAATTGCCGCTCCTGTTCCTTATAAAGGTCGCCATAGCTGACCGAGTCGTTGTAAGCCAGCTGGTAGACGTCGTCCTTCTTCTGCAGGTACATGGCGATGCGCTCCAGGCCGTAGGTGATCTCAACGGAGACGGGGAACAGAGGCAAGGAACCCATCTGCTGGAAGTAGGTGAACTGGGTAATCTCCATGCCGTCGAGCCAGACCTCCCAGCCCACGCCCGAAGCGCCCAAGGTGGGGGACTCCCAGTCGTCCTCGATCCAGCGCAAGTCGTGCTTGTGGTGATCGAGCCCCAAGGCCTTGAGCGAGCGCACGTAGAGCCCCGTGATGTCGGCGGGAGCCGGCTTGATGAGCACCTGGAACTGAAAATACTTGCCCAGCCGGTTAGGGTTGTTGCCGTAGCGGCCGTCCGCGGGCCGGCGGCAGGGCTCCACGTAAGCCACGGCGGTGGGCTTGGGGCCCAGAGCGCCGAAGAAGGTGGCCGGGTTGAAAGTGCCGGCGCCCTTCTCCATGTCGTAGGGCTGGATGAGCAGGCAACCCTGCCGCGACCAGAACCTTTGCAGCTCCAGGATGAGTTCTTGAAAATTCAGCATGAGAGGACTCCTTGTGGTGCGGCGTCGAGGATGGGGGGGCGCGGGCGCAGGCTCGCGGCGAAGCGCTCCAGGCGCGCCGGCATGTCGCTGGCGCGCAAGGGGCGCTGCGCGTGCGCCTCCACATGCTCACGGACCAGCTGCAGGAAGCGGCGGCCGGCGGCCGCCTCCCAGGGGACATCCGCCAGGTCCTCCAGATCCGACTCGTGCAGGGCCCGCCACAGCGCGCGCTCTGGCGGCGGCACGGGCAGGTCGCTCAAGCTCCAGCCTGCGGCGGCCAGCAGCTGGAGTCCGAACGCGGCCTCCAGCCAGGGCGCGGGGCGCGCCGCCACGCCGCCTTGGTCGAGCAGGCAGAGTGCCCGGCAGAGCAGACGGTACTTATCGGGGCAGGGCGCGCGCTCGGCGCAGAGCCGCAGCGCCAGCTCGCAGAGCGCCAGCGCCGTCAGGGTCCGCGCCAGATCCGCGCGCACGCCCGGGAAGCAGGACCGGATGCGGCCGCCCGCGGCGCGCACGGTCTGGGAGCGCGCGCTGAAGCAGAGGCGGTATTCGCCCCAGACCAGAGGCTCGGAAAGCGCCTTGAGCTTTCCGGCCGGACGATCGACCCCGCCGAAGCGCACGGACAAAAGGCCGTGGCTCTCGGTCAGGAGCAGGACCCGACGGTCGTATTCGCCCGCGCTCCGGCGCCAGAGCACGACCGCGTTTTCGTTATGGATCACGCCGACACTCTTCCGGCTTCACGCAGCAGATCGCGCCACATGAGGACGCCGAACTTGGCGGGGAGCTGCACGAAGGCGCGCCGCAGCGCAGGCGGGGCATCCTCCAAAACCGGGGCGATAGCGTTGATGGGAAAGCCGCAGAAGAGAAAATACTTCTCCCGGAAAGTCAGCCGGCCATAAAGCTCCATGGCCCTCGGCGCGGCCAGGAGCTTGAAGAGCAAAAGCTTGCGCAGGGAGTCCAGGCGCGGCCAGGAGCGCGCCAGCGCCGCCAAGTCCGCCCCAGCCAGCCAGGCGCGCAGCGTGCCGACGGCCTGCGGGTCGGGGTGGCCCGCGCCAGGCTCCGTACGGTTTGCGCACATCGGGCTATTATACAGAATCGCGGCGTCGCTCATAAAAAAAAGTTTTTTAATGTCCACTACATTTTATATAATCATAACCATGCTACCGACATTCAGACCTCATAGACTCAAACGCGCCCGCAGGATCGGCTTTCGCGCGCGCATGGCCACGGCTGGAGGGCGAGGTGTTCTCAAGCGCCGCCGCGCCAAAGGCCGGCATGTCCTGCTCAACATCTAAAGGGACGGCGCGTTTCGGACCCGAGGCCCGCCTGAGTTCAGGGCGGCCTTTCCGCCGCGTGTTCACGGACGGGCGCAAATGCGTAGGCCGTCGCCTCATCCTTTGGTGGGCCGCTCCTGAGAGCAAATCGCCTACGGCCCGCTTGGGCTTGTCCGTGCCGGCCAAAGTGGGCGGCGCGGTTCAGCGCAACCGCCTCAAGAGGCTAATGCGGGAAAGCTTCCGGCTGAACCGCCGCCATCTGGAAGGCGGCGACTTCGTCGTCTACTTGCGGCCCGGCTGCAGCTGGGAGGGCTTGGCGGCCGCCGAGAAGGACTTCCTCGAGTTGGCTCGCAAAGCCGGAGCGCTGCGGCCATGAGGGCCTTGGTCTCAGCCACGCTGGCCTTGTACCAGAAACTGGTCCGCCCCTTGCTGCCGCCTTCCTGCCGGTTCCATCCTAGTTGTTCCGATTTCGCCCGCGAAGCCGTTGAGACGCACGGCTGCGGGTTCGGCCTTTGGTTGGCGTTGCAACGGCTGGCGCGCTGCCATCCGTGGCATCCCGGCGGCCTCGACCCGGTCCCACCCCCTTCAACCCTCCATGGATAAGAACCTGCTTTGGGCCGTGAGCCTTTCAATCGCGATCTACGCCTTCTGGTTCGGCGTCATCGAGAAGCGCTACGTCAAACCTGCGGCACAGGCAATCCCGCAGGCGCCGGCCGAACGCTTTTCCTCACGGCCGGCGCACGCACCCGCAAACGCGACTGGCGCCGCGGCTGCGTCCTCCCTGGCGCCCCAAGCCGCGTCGAAGAGCCTGGACCGCGCCACCCTCGCTTCCCAGGCCGACCTTCTGCCCGCGCTCGATTCCGAACTACGGATCCATCCCTGGGGCGCGGCCGTGGTCAGCTGTCTCTATCAAGACAAGATGGGAGCCGTCGAACTCGTCAATGACCCCGCGCCCGGCCTTTTCGCAACCTGGCCGGAACTGAGATTCACGCGCCAGCCGGCGCCGCAAGGCGTCCTGCGCTACGCGGCCCAACGGCCCGACGGCGCGCGCATCGTCAAGGAATTCCTGCCCGAGGGCAAGGATTCCCTGCCCCGCATCCGCGTGACGCTCTCCAATCCCACGCGCCGTTCCTTGGCCACCGGCTCCTGGAACTTGTCCATTGGGCCCGGGCTGAGCACCGTGCCCAACGAGTTGGGGGAGAACACGCAGGTCTGGCGGGCTCTCGGTCTTCCCGCCGAAGGCGGCGGGCCGCCCAAGGCCTTCAAGCCCGGCCCGCAGGTCGGCGCTTTTTCCTGGCTGGGCGTGGACAACCGCTATTTCCTGGCCGCCGTGCTGCCCCAGTCTGGAGATTTCGACGCGGTGGAGAGCGCATCTCCGCCTTTCGTATCCCTGAAAGCCAAGGACTTCACGCTGGCCGCCGGCGCCGAGAGGACCTGGGACATCCCGTACTACCTCGGGGCCAAGGGCTACACCTTGCTGGCCCGCTATCGCCTCGGCCTGGAGAAGTCCGTGGATTTCGGCATCTTCCGGGACCTGGGCCGGCCGCTCTTGCGGCTGCTGCACTGGCTGCAAGGCCGCGTTGGGAACTGGGGCTGGGCCATTGTGATCATGACCTTCCTCATCCAGACCCTGCTCCTGCCGCTCACCATCAAGAGCCTGAAATCCATGGCCGTCATGAAGCGGCTGCAGCCCGAGATCTCGAAGCTGCAGCAGAAGTACTCCAAGGAGCCCGGCCGCCTCAACTCCGAGATGATGGAACTCTACAAGAAGGCCGGGGCCAACCCGCTGGGCGGGTGCCTGCCGCTCGTGCTGCAGATGCCCGTGTTCATCGCGCTGTTCAACGCCCTGCGCAACTCCTGGGAGTTGCACGGCGCGCCCTGGATCTGGTGGGTGCACGACCTCGCCGCCAAGGACCCCTACTACGTGCTGCCCATCGTCATGGGCGGAGTCATGTTCGCGCAGAACCGCCTCAACCCCGCCGCGACCAACGACCCGACGCAGAAGACCATGATGACCTGGATGCCGGTCATCTTCACCGTGATGTTCCTAAAGACCCCGGCGGGTCTCGTTCTGTACTGGCTAACCAGCAGCATCATCAGCTCCGCCCTGCAGATGGGACTGCGGCGCCAGTTCGAAGCCGCTTGACGATTTGCCGCAAGGAGGACTACCCATGAGCGAAGAGCTGGAAAGTGAAGGAAAGTCGGTGACCGAGGCGGTGGACAGCGCCCTAAAGAAGATGGGCCTGCACCGCGACCAAGTCGAAGTCCAGATACTGCAGGAATCCTCGTCCGGCATACTCGGATTCGGGGCCAAGCCCGCCCGCGTCAAGATCACCCGCAAGCATTGGGGCACGCCGGCGCCCGAGACGACCCGCGGCCCCGCCATGGCGGGAAGAATCAGCCCGCGCCGCCGAGCCAAAGCGCGGCCGCACGGACGCCCGGGCGCCCGCCGCGCCCACCCAGGCCGCAGTCCCGGCCCGAGCCCGCGCGCCCTGCGCCGTCGTCGGCGCAGGCGCCTGCGCGGGAGCAGGTACCGATGGCTTCCGCCCCGGTGCAGCAGCGCCGCGCACCCGAACCCCGCATGCCCGCGCCGCGGCAGGCGGAGATTCCGCAGCCGGAACGGGAGCCGGTCAAGCCCGCCGACCCGGCGCAGGCCTGCGCCGCCGCCGAGGATATCCTCAAGGAACTCCTGAACCTCATGCTTTTCGCGGACACCACGGTCGCCACGCGCTGGGATCCAGAGCAGGAACGCGTGAAAGCCAATGTCAGGCTCGCGGATTCCGAACGCCTCATCGGCCCGGAAGGCAAGGTCCTGGAGGCTTTGCAGTTCGTCATGACCTTACTGGTCAGCCGCCGCATGGACACGCCCGTAGCCGTGCAGGTGGACACCGGTGACTATTGGCAGAGGAAGGAAAATGAAGTCCTTTCCTTAGCACTCAAGGGCATCGAGTCCGTGCGCAACACGGGCCGGCCGTTCCGCCTCCAGCCTATGGAAGCGCCCATGCGCCGCCTCATCCACAGGAGCCTGGCCAACCATCCGGACATCATGACCGCCTCGGAGGGCGACGGGCCGTGGCGCAAGGTTGTGTTGCGTCCCCGAAGCTGACGGGAGCTCAGCTGTCTTCTGACACCATCGCCGCCATAGCCACGCCGCCAGGCTCTGGGGCGCTGGCCGTCGTGAGGGTGAGCGGCCCGCAGGCTCGGCGGGCCGCCACCTCGGTGTTGCCTAGCGTGGAGCTGCCCGAGCGCCGCGCCGTGGTCGCGACGGCCCGGGACCGCGAAGGCGCGCTGGACCAGGTCGTGGCGCTGTTCTTCCCCCAAGCGCAGAGCCCTACGGGAGAGGACCTGGTCGAATTGACCTGCCACGGTTCGCCCTATATCCAGAAGCGCCTCCTGGCGGCTTTGTTCAAGGCCGGGGCACGGCCGGCGCGGGGCGGCGAGTTCACGCAGCGCGCCTTCCTCAACGGCCGACTTGACTTGGCTCAGGCCGAGGCGGTCTGCGACCTCATCCGCGCCGGCACGCGGCTGGCGCACCGGGCAGCCTTGACGCAGCTGCAGGGGGGGCTCTCGCGCCAGGTGGAGCGGCTACGCCGCCCTGTGCTGGACCTCCTGGTGCATCTGGAGGCCCTGCTGGACCATCCCGAGGAGGACATCAAGCCGCTGCCCGCTGAGGCCTGCCGGACGGACCTGGCCGGACTCCGCGAGCCAATCGAGCACCTGGCCGACACCTTCCGGACCGGCCGCATCCTGCGCGACGGCGCGCGCGTCTGCCTCATAGGCCGGACCAACGCCGGCAAGTCGAGCCTGCTCAACGCCCTGCTGGGCTGCTCGCGCGCCATAGTCAGCGCCGAGCCCGGCACGACCCGCGACACCATCGAGGAGCCCTGCGACCTGGCGGGCCTGCCGGCCGTGCTCGTGGACACCGCCGGCCTGGGCCATGCCTCCCGCTGCGGCGCCGACGACGAAGGCGCACGGCGCGCGCAAAGCGCCCTAGCCGCCAGCGACCTGGCGCTGCTTGTCGTAGACGGCTCCCGGCCCCTGGGACCCGACGACAAAGCCGCGCACGACCGGGTGCTGGCGGACTCCGCCGCCGAGGGCCGGCCCGTCATCACAATCTTCAACAAGGCGGACCTGCCGCTGCGGGCCGCCGGGCCGGCGGCCTGCAGCGTCTCCGCCCTACGCGGCACGGGCCTCGACGAACTCAAGCGCCTCGCTGCGCAGTGCCTGGGCCAAGACTCCGGCATCCCAGCCGCAGGCGAGGCCGTCGTCGCGAGCCTGCGCCATCACCAGGCGCTGCGGCGCGCCGCAGCCCAGCTGCGCCAAGCCGAGCGCGCCGTGGAGCGCCACCCCGGAGCCTGGGAAGAGCTCGCGGCGCGCCACCTGCGCGATGCCCTGGCCGCCTTGGACGAAATCACAGGGCCGGCGGCGCCCGACGAGCTGCTCAGCGACATCTTCTCCCGATTCTGCGTAGGCAAGTAGGAGGACACTATGGCTGTCAGGAAGAAAAAGAAGACCCCATCTAAGAGCGGCAAGGCCGCCTGGGCCAGGACTCCGGTCGCGGACATCGCCGCAGAGCAGCAGATCGTCGGGGCGCTTTTCCTCGGCAAGATCCGAAACTATTTGTCCCGGACCGGGGTCTTCGCCATGACCCTGGAAGGGCCCTTAGCCGTGGGCGACACCATCCGCATCAAGGGCCACACTACGGACCTGACCCAGAAGGTGGAGCGGATGCAGGCAGACCGCCTCAGCGTCCAGGGCGGCGACCCGGGCGAGGCAGTCGCGATCGTGGCCGCGGACAGGGTGAACGTAGGCGACGCGGTGTACAAGGTCTGATCTGATGCCGGAGCCACGGCGGGTCCTGGGCCTCCTGCTCGCCGTCAACCTGCTCAATTACACGGACCGCTACGTCCTCTCGGCGCTGTTGCCCGCCATCCAGCGGGATCTCGCCCTGTCGGACGCCCAGGCCGGAGGCCTGGCCTCGGCCTTCATGGCGGTGTACATGCTGGCGGCCCTGCCCATCGGCTATATCGCGGACCGCTGGGGCAGGCCCTTGTGGATATCGGCAGGAGTGGGCTTGTGGTCCTTGGCCACGGCCGCCTCGGGTTTGGCCGGTGGCTTCCGGAGCCTGTTCCTGACGCGCGCGGCTGTGGGCATCGGGGAATCCTGCTACGGAGCCGTGTCGCCGGCCTTCGTGGCCGAGCATTATCCGCCGCAAAAACGCGGCCGGATCATGGCCTATTTTTCCATGGCCATCCCGGTGGGCAGCGCCCTGGGCTATGTGCTGGGCGGTGCCATGGGCCAGGCCTGGGGTTGGCGCCGGGCTTTCTTCGCGCTCGGCCTGCCCGGCCTGGCGCTGCTGCCGGCGTGCCTGAGTCTGCGGGAGCCCGGCCCGGCCCGCGCTGCAGCGCCGCGCCAGACTCCGGCCTTGGGTACCTACCTGGGCCTGCTGCGCATCCCCAGCTTCTCCTGCGTCACCTTGGCGGGCGCGGCCATGACCTTCACCTTGGGCGGCTTCGCGGTCTGGATGCCGACCTTCTTCCAGCGCCGCTGGGGCCTTGGCCTCGGCGACGCCGGCGCGCTCTTCGGCGGGCTCACGGTCGGGGCCGGAATCCTGGGCAGCCTGGCCGGCGGCTGGCTGGCCGATTGGGCCTTGCGCTGGACAAGCCGCTCCTATTTTCTGGTCTCCGCCTTGGGCTTCATCGTGGGCCTGCCCCTGACCGCCGCCGCCCTGACCGCCCCCGGGCTGCACCTGGCCGCGGCCGGCATCTTCCTTGGCGAGTTTTTCCTGTTCCTGAATATGGGCCCCATCAACGCGGTCATTGTGTCCGTGACCGACGCGCGTTCGCGTTCCATGGCTTTCGCCGCCAACATCCTCGTCATCCACGCCTTGGGCGACGCGGTCTCGCCGACGCTCATCGGGCTGGCCTCGGACCGTTGGGGTCTGACCGCGGCCCTGCTCGCGGGGAGCCTGGCCTTGCTCCCGGCCGCGGGCTTCTGCCTGCTGGGCATGCGGCACTACGACGCGGATGCCGCAAAGGCCGGGGAGGCCCATGCTTAAGAAAGCGCTCTTGTTGTCGCGCCGATTCCTGTTCTCGCCCACCCGCGCCGCGGAAGCGGCGCTGGCGCCAGAAAATCTGGGGCCCTGCCTATGCATCTACGCGGCGGGAATGCTCTGTGCGCTGCTGCTGTCGGCCCTGCGGCCGCCGCGGTTCCTCGACCAGGCGGGCGCGGTCCTGCCGCCGTCCCAGACCTGGCTGTCCGCGCTACAGACCCTGCTCTGGCAGATCTCTCTGGAGGCGGCGCTCGTCGCCTTCGTCTTCGGATTCCTGGCCTGGTATAAGGCTGGCCGCAATCCTTGGCGGCTGTTGGCCAGCATGGCGTGGGCTTTGGGGCCCGGCCTCTTGTTCGTTCTCTATAAGGCCGGCGTGGGCACAAAGGCAGTCCTGGGCATCGGCTTGCTGGCGGCCTTGGGTCTGTTCCTGCCGCTGTGGCGCCGCTGCGAGCGCCGCGACGTCCTGCCCCCGGTCAACCTCCTGCTCGGCATCAACGCGGTCTATCTGGTGCTGCTCGTCCCGATGGCGCTGGCCGTCCTATTCCGCGCGCCGGACTTCTACATCTACGCTGCGGCCGCGGGCGGACTTTGGATGGCGGCTCTCGCGGCCCTGGCCTTGCGGCCGCTGACGGGCCTGAGCCTACCCTACACCTTTATGGCCATACTGCTCGCCAACCTGCTGCAAACCTCGCTCATCTTCGCCCTCAACGCTTTGGGATTGTTCCCTAAGGACATCCTCAAGGCCATGCTGATGCCCTAATCCGCCCATGCCCGGCGAGAGCTGCGACGTCATCGTAGTAGGGGCGGGCCATGCTGGCTGCGAGGCGGCCTTGGCCGCGGCCCGGCTTGGTTGCCGGACCTTACTTCTGACCCAGAACCTCGACACCATCGCCAGGATGTCGTGCAATCCTTCCGTGGGAGGAGTGGGCAAGGGTCAGCTCATCCGCGAGCTCGATGCCTTGGGCGGAGAAATGGCGCGCGCCACCGATCGTGCGGGGCTGCAGTTCCAGACCTTGAACCGGAGCCGCGGCGCGGCGGTGCGCTCTCCGCGCGTGCAATGCGACAAGGCGCTCTATCACCTCGCCCTCAAGGAGGCCCTGGAACGGCAGCCTGGCCTGGAGCTGGTCCAGGACGAGGCCGCCCGGCTCATATTGGACGGCTCCCGGCTCGCAGGAGTGCTCAGCCGCCGCGGCGTCCGCTACGAGAGCCGCGCCGTCATCCTCACCGCGGGAACCTTCCTGAACGGCCTCATCCACATCGGCCTGCGGACCTTCCCGGCCGGCCGCAGCGGCGAGGCCCCGTCCGTCGAACTGCCCGAGGACCTGCGCCGGCTGGGCTTCCAGGTCGGCCGCCTCAAGACCGGCACGCCCCCGCGGCTCAACGGGCGCACCATCGACTTCTCCCGCTGCGAGCTCCAGCTGGGCGACGAGCCGCCCTCTCCCCTGTCCCATTTTACCCGGTGCCTCGCGGACCGCCAGCTGCCCTGCCACATCACCTACACCAACGAGGCCACGCACCGCATCATCCGCGAGAACCTGCACCAGGCCCCGCTCTACTGCGGCCGCATCAAGTCCATCGGCCCACGCTACTGCCCTTCCGTCGAGGACAAAGTCGTGAAGTTCCCGCACAAGGAGCGCCACCAGATCTTCCTGGAGCCCGAGGGCTTCCACACCTTGGAGACCTACGTCAACGGCCTCTCCACTAGCCTGCCTGAGGATGTGCAGAGCCTGGTAGTCCGCACCATCCCAGGGCTAGAATCCGCGCAGATCCTGCGGCCCGGCTACGCCATAGAATACGACTACTGCCCGCCCACCCAGCTGGATCCTACGCTGCAGACCAAGAGCATTCCCGGTCTGTATTTCGCGGGGCAGATCAACGGCACCACGGGCTACGAAGAGGCCGCAGCGCAGGGTTTCATAGCCGGGGTCAACGCTGCGCGGCAGGCGCAGTGCCTCGCGCCGTTCGCCCTGGGCCGCGACGAGGCCTACATTGGGGTCCTCATCGACGACCTAGTCACCAAGGGCGTCGATGAGCCTTACCGAATGTTTACCTCCCGCGCGGAATACCGACTGTCCCTACGGGCAGACAACGCAGACCTTCGCCTTCTGGAGAAGGGATTCCAACTTGGACTCATCCCGGGCGAGACCTATTCGCGCTTCTTACGCTACAAGGACGCGGTGGCGGGCGGCCCGGCCCTTCCGGATGAGGAGCTGGCCCCTTGGTCCCGGGCCAAGGTAGCGTCTGAGCGCGAGACCGCCAGCGCCTACGCCGGCTATGTCCGGCGCGAGCGGCAGAGCGCGGAGAAGCTGCGCAAATGGGAGCACGTGCCTATCCCGCGGCGTTTGGATTACCACAGCATCCCCACTCTGCCGCCCGAGTCGCGCCAAAAACTGACCCAGGTCTGCCCCCGGACCTTGGGCCAGGCCGGCCGCATCCCGGGCGTCACCCCGGCCGATGTGCAGATCCTCTGGGTCTGGAGCGAGAGGCTGCGGCGGGAGGGAGGGCCTCATGGCGGCGACTGAAGACGCCCATGTCCTCCTATGCCGCGCGGCCGCGGCGTGGGGGGTGAGCCTGGATACGGAGCGGTCGGCCCGCATCGATTGGTACGTCTCCGAGCTCCTGGCCGCCAACCGGAAAACCAACCTCACCGCGGACACGGACCCCGAGGTCCTGCTGCTGCGTCACGTGGCGGACGGCTTGGCCGCTGCCGGGGTCCTTATAAAGGAAGCGCCCCAGGCCTCGCCCACGATACTGGACCTCGGCTCTGGGGGGGGGTGCATCGGCATGTCGATCAAGATTGCCTGGCCCCAGGCCCGAGTGACGCTGATGGAATCAGCCCAGCGCAAATACCGATTCCTCAACGCCATGGCGGCCCGCTCCGGGTTGGCCGGCCTGACCGTATCCTTGTGGCGGGCCGGGCAAGGCGCCTTGCCGGCGGCGCAGAGTGGTTTCGACGCGGTCGTGGCCAGGGCCGTGGCGCCCCTGCCCGAAGCCGTCGGCCTAGGCTTGTCCATGGCCTCCCCGTCCGGGCTCTTCCTGGCGTTCCAGACTTCCCGGCCTGACCCCGAGGAACCAGACCTGCGGCGCGCACTAGCGCGGCACGCGGCGAGATTGGTACAGTCTTTCCCTTACCGTCTGCCGCGGGAGGACCAGGACCGTCATCTGGTCTTGTTCCGAAGACTGCAAACCGGCTAAACCAAAAGCGTGGACGCAATACTTAGGCTTCGGTTACTCATCTGGATAGTGCTCTTCGGCCTGTGGGGGGTGATGGTCTACCAATTCCTTGGCGAGGAAGACACCAAGCCGGCCCACATGAGCACCATCGCCAACCCCTATAAGAACCTGCCGCCGCAGCCGGCGCCCGCCGGCCTGGAACGGGCGCAGATGGGGGCTCCAGATCAGATCCCTCCGGAATCCCGCTTGACGACATTATCGCCCGGCGCGGCCGTTCCGACGCCGCCCTCCTCCTTGGGCGAGATCCGTGTGCCGGACTACATCAAAGGTCCGGCATCTGCGCAAAGCCAGACCGCGCAGACCCAGCCCGTGCAGTCTCCGGTCGAAGAGGTGCCGCCGCCCGCCCCGGTCCCGCCTGCGACGCCGCCCACGACCCCGCCCGCGCGCGAGACTCCGGTCCCGGTGGGCTTCATCAAGGGCGCGACGCGCCATTTTACGGCGTACGCCGAAGGCGAAGCGCCCCCAGCGGAATTCTTGGAGCTCCTGGAGAACCTCCACGGCAACCTCATGCTCGACCTCTCGCCCTTCTCGCCCTGGGCCAGGGACAACCGGGTGGCCATATTCCTGTTCAAGAGCCAGGAGACCTACCGCCTGATGACCGGCCGCCCAGCTTGGTCCGGCGGCGCCAGTTCCGTGCCCAACCGGAGGATATACCTCTACGAGAGCGCGGAGCTGCCGGGTATCCTCGCGCACGAACTCTGCCACATCTATTACGATAATTTCTACGCCGACGGACAGCCGGATCCCCTCTGGCTCAGCGAGGGAATGGCCACCCTCATCCAGATCGAACGCGGCCAGGCCCGCCCGACCTGGTTGCGCGAGAATCTCGATGTCCTGGAACACGGAGGGGGGAGCTCCCTCGAAGAATTAATGAGCCTCTCCAGCACCTCCGGCCAGAGCGACGCCAAGGTGCGACTGTGGTACGCCCAATCCTACAGCGTCGTGCGTTTCCTCATCCGGACGCAGACCAAGTCCGCTTTCTTCAACTTCTCGCGCAACCTGCGTGAAGGCCGCCCCGTGCCCGAGGCGCTCTATCGCGCCTACGGCATGCCCTACAACCGCCTCAAGGCACTCGAATACGCCTGGCGCTACGAGATCACGACCCACCAGCTCTCCCACATCTCGGGCGCCACGCCGCAGCAACCCTGATCCCTCGCCGTTCCTAGGCCCCCGGTAGGTCTTGACAGATTTTGATAGATGACATACACTTTGGGCCCGGTGGGGAAATGTGGGAAGAAAGTGCAGTAAAGTGTTTTATGGTGGGAGATAACGCGTGACCCTGCTCATCGGCCGCTACGAGTACGCTCTCGACGGCAAGAACCGCCTGGGCATCCCGCCCCGATACCGTGAGTCCCTGGCCCAGGAGAAGTCCAAGAGCGTCTTCATCACCAGCGGGATGGAAGGTTGCCTCTACCTCTTTCTGCCCTCCCAATGGAACCGGCTCGTGGAGAACGACTGCAAGGCCTTTGCCCTTACCGACAAGGAAGCGGAGCGGGCCTTCAAGCGCAAATTCTTCTCGGAGGCGGCCGAGGCCGAGCTTGACTCCGCGGGGCGCATCCTCATCCCCCAGTATCTCAAGGCCCACGCGGGACTCAAAGGCCAGGCCCTGGTCCAAGGCGCCGGCACCCGCGCCGAGATCTGGGAGCCGCGCCGATGGCAGGCCTACCAGAAAGCCAAGGCCGAGCCAGCCTACCGGGCTGTCAGCAAGAGCATCGAGCTATGAGCGCGGTCGCGGAATTCACGGAGCGAATGGTCATGGAGCCCAAGGAATATCAGCACGAACCCGTCCTCCTAGACGAAGTTCTACGTGGCCTCGTCATCGAGCCGGGAGGGTTCTACCTGGACGCGACCTTGGGCCTCGGCGGGCACGCCGGGGCCATCCTGCGCAAGATTTCGGCCCAAGGCCGGCTCCTGGGATTGGACATGGACCCCGAAGCCTTGCACGCGGCCGGCGGACGATTGCAGGCCCACCCCGGACAGTTCCGGGCGGTCCGCGCCAATTTCCGCACTTTGGGACAGGTCTTGGAGAACGAGAAATTCTTCCCCTTGGCCGGAGCCCTCTTCGATTTGGGCGTGAGCTCTATGCATTTCGACAAGCCGGAGCGCGGCTTCAGCTTCATGCATGAGGGGCCGCTCGACATGCGTCTGGCCCCGGACAATCCCCTGACTGCCGGCATGATCGTCAACAACTGGCCGGCGGAGCAATTGGCCCTCCTGCTCAAGGAATTCGGCGAGGAACCCGCCGCGGAACGCATCGCGCGGGCCGTCGCCCAGCGCCGGCAGCGGAGCCTGTTCGCCACCACCACGGAGCTCGCCGATTTCATCGCCACCCTCCTCCCGCGTGGACGGACACACCCGGCCACGCGGACGTTCATGGCGTTGCGCATCGCGGTCAACGCCGAGCTGGAGAACCTGACCGGCGGCTTAGAGAGCGTGCTCCCCTATCTGATGCGGGGCGGGCGCCTGGCGGTCATCAGCTTCCACTCTCTAGAGGACCGCATCGTCAAGAACATTTTCTCCTCATTCGTCGAGCAGGGCGCCTGCCGCTACCTGGAAGGCGCGGGCGGCAAGTCGGCCATCACGCCCACGGCCGAAGAAACCGCCCGCAATCCCAGGGCGCGCAGCGCGAAACTCAGGATAGTGGAGAAACTCGCATGAAAACCCACGCGACATTGTGCGGTTCGTCTGCCGGGCTGGCCGTCGTCATGCAGCTCGACTCGGCCCTCGGCTTCCTGCGTGACCGGGAGGAGATGGTCCCTCTGACGCCCATGGCCCAGGTCCCCAACGGCGGCCACGTATGGCGGACCGGGTTCCACCGGAGGTGCAGCTGACCCGATATCGCGGGGGCCTACTCAGCGGGCCCCCGCGCTCAATCCGGCAGGAGTCCTCTCGGCGGGACTCCTGCCACAAATCCGGCGGGGGTCCTCTCGGCGGGACCCCCGCCAAAGATCTTGAATGTCGGCCGCTTAAGCTAAAATGAGATTCTCGCAGACACTCGGAATGGACGAACATCCCGCCGCGACTCGTTCCAGGCCCCGACGGCGCGGGGCGGGGAAACTGGCAGCCGCTGGATTGTTCCTGACGGCGGTGGTCTGGCAGCATGTCGAAGCCACCCGCCTGGGCTACCGAGTGGAGCGTTCCCGCAAACAGATCTCGACCCTGCGTTGCGCCCAGGGCGCCTTGCAGATCGAACTCGAGGACCTGCGCTCTCCCTCCAACCTCTCGACACAGGCCCACAGCCGCCTAGGGATGGTCCTGGTCTCCCCGGCATCCTTGCGCAGGCTCGATGACGACACCATGACGGCGCAGGCGCGACCGGGCCTTCTGCGACGTTTCTTAAGCCGGACCCGGCGCGCCTGGCAGGATAACAAAACCGCCGGGCTCTCGACGCCGCGCGCCGCCGCGTAGGCCCGCGCCGTGGAAACGCATATGCGCCTGGCCGTGGTGGCCGGGCTGTGCCTGACCCCCCTGGTGCCCCTGAGCCTGCGCCTAGCCCAGCTACAGGTGATGCAGCACCAGCGCATCAATAAAGAAGTCAGCAACGAGGTTGCACACACGACCGCCGTGGCCGCGGACCGCGCCGACATCATTGACCGCCACGGCCGGCTGCTGGCCCGGTCCGTGCCCTTCTTGTCCTGCTTCGTGGAGCGGCCACTGCCGCCAGACACCGCCGCTCTGGCCGCATGCCTAGGCCGCATCCTGGCGATACCCCCGTCCGAGGTGCTGCGCCGCCTGCAAGGCCGCGAGCACCGCCTCTATATCAAGGAAGACGTCAGCTCCCAGCAGGCCTCGGCATTGGCCGAGGCGAAGCTCAAAGACAAGAAGCTGATCTCCTATGGAGTGGGCGTGGAGCTGCGCCACCGGCGCTTCTATCCCCGGGGGGATCTGGCGCCCAACGTGCTGGGCAAGGTGGGCACGGACCAGAATGGCCTCTCCGGGGTGGAACTGACATTCGATAGCCGCCTCCGCGGCCGGGCGCGCCGGCTGCGCTACTTCCGCGACGGGATCGGCCGGATCATCTACCGCGACGCCGAGGGCCGCCCCGAAACGGCCCAGCCCCTATCCCTGAGCCTGGACCGCGACAGCCAGTTCCACGCCGAGGAGGTGCTCCATGAAGCCGCAGCCCAGTTCCGCGCCAAGGGCGGAATGATCGTAGTCCTGAACCCCGCCACATCCGAGGTCCTGGCCATGGCGACGCTGCCGTCCGACCGCCTCAAGAATTCCATCATCCAAGACCCCTATGAGCCCGGCTCGACTTTCAAAATGATCGCCGCGGCCGCGGCATTGGAAGAGTCCTTGGTTGAAGAGAACCAGACCTTCTTCTGCGAGAACGGCTCCTACGAGATCGCTCCCAGCGTCCGCATCCACGATCATGAGCCGGCCGGGCTGCTGACCCTGCAAGGCATCCTGGAGCGCTCCTCCAACATCGGCATCTCCAAGGTCGTGGAGCGGGTCGGAGCCCGCCGCTTCTACAGCTACAGCCGCGCTTTCGGATTCGATATCAAGACCGGCATAGACCTGCCCGGGGAGACGGCCGGCGAGATGAAGCCTTTCGCCCATATGACGCGCGTGGTCCTGGCGGCTTCATCCTACGGCTACGGCGTCAGCGCCAGCGCCTTGCAGGTCGCCAATGCCTACAGCGCCATCGCCAACGGGGGGACACTCTATGAGCCTTCCATCCTCGCGGTCTCGCGCCGGCCGCAGCCAGTGCGCCGCGTAGTCTCCGAGGCCACGGCCCACACCGTGACCCGGATGCTGGAGTCCGTAGTGGAACGCGGCACCGGCATGAGCGGGCGCATCCCCGGCTACCGCGTCGCGGGCAAGACCGGCACCGCACGCAAGCTCGACCCGCGCACGGGCGCCTACTCGACCAGCGCATATATGGCATCCTTCGTAGGCTTCCTGCCGGCCAGCCGCCCGCAGTGGACCATCCTGGTGGTCATAGACGAGCCCAAGGGCCAATACTACGGGGCCCAGGTCGCCGCGCCGGTCTTCGCGAAACTCGGACGCCGGCTGCTGACCATGGCCGGGGTGCCTCCGGATGAGCCCGCCGGCCTGGCGGGACGACCTTGAAGCTCACCGAACTGCTGCGCGGGGCGCGGCCCGGGCGCTGCGCGGGCCCACTCGAAGTGGAGGTCCTCGGCCTGCGGCACGATTCGCGGGCGGTGAAGCCCGGCGACCTATTCTTCGCCCTGCCCGGCGCGCGCAGCGACGGCAACCGCCACGCCCGCGAGGCCGTCGCCGCCGGGGCAGTCGCGGTGGTCAGCGAGCTGGCGCCGCCTCCCGCGCCGGTGAGCCTGCCGGCCAGCTGGGTCCAGGTCCCGGATGTGGTCGCGGCCATGGGCCGCATGGCGGACGATTTCTTCCAGCATCCCTCCGGCGCGCTCACGGTGGCGGGCGTGACCGGGACCAACGGCAAGACCACCACGACTTACTTCCTGGAGTCCATCGCGGCCGCCGCCGGAGGCCGGCCCGGCGTGGTGGGCACCGTGGATTACCGCCTCGGCGGCCGGACCATCGCGCCGGCGCCCAACACCACGCCGGTCTCCCTGGAGCTGCAGAGGCTCCTGGCGCGCTTCCGCGACGCCGGGGTAACGCTGGCCGCCCTCGAGGTCTCCTCCCACGCCCTGGCTCTGGGCCGCGTCGAGGAAGTGTCCTTCGACGCCGCCGTATTCACCAACCTAGCCAGCGACCATCTCGATTTCCACAAGACCCAGGAGGAATACTTCCAGGCCAAGTTGCATCTCTTCGAGCTCCTGAACCGCCCGGCCACCGCCAAGCCCCGCCGCTGCGCCATCATCAACGCCGACGACCCGCGCGCCGAAGCCGTGCGCCGGGCCGCGGCCGGAGCCGAGATTGTGCTCTACGGCCTCGGGGCGCAGGCCCAGGCTCAGGCCCGCGCCGTGGAGATGGGCCCGCGCGGCACCCGCTTCGATCTGGTCTGGCGCGGCCGGCCCCTGCCGGCCCGCATCGCCCTGGCCGCGGAGCACAACTTGCGCAACGCCTTGGCCGCGGCCGCCGCGGCCCTGGCCCTGGGTTTTTCGGAAGACGCCGTGCTCGGGGGCCTGGCGGCTCTGGAGCGGGTTCCCGGCCGGCTGGAGCCCATCGAGCTGGGACAGGACTTCGCGGTCCTGGTGGATTACGCCCACACGGCCATGGCCTTGGAGACGGTCCTGGGACACCTGGCCGAGCTCCCGCATCGGCGCCTCATCACCGTGTTCGGATGCGGGGGGGACCGCGACCGGAGCAAGCGCGGCCCCATGGGAGTCGCGGCCTGTGGGCGTAGCGACTTCGCCGTGGTGACCAGCGACAACCCCCGCGGCGAGGACCCCCTGGCCATCCTCGCGGACATCGCAGCCGGCCTCAAGACAGCAGGCCTGAAAAATTATAAGATTGTGCCGGACCGCGGGCAGGCCATCGCCGCCGCCGTTGGCATGGCCGGCCCGGGAGACATCGTACTCGTTGCCGGGAAGGGCCATGAGGCCTTCCAGCTGATCCAGGACCGCCGCGTGCCCTGGGACGATCGCGAAGCCTGCCGGGCAGCGCTACGCGATCTGCGCCAACCATGAATCTGGACATGACGTGGGAAGAACTGGCCCGGGCTGCGGGGGGAAAGCTCCTGCGGGGCGACCCAGCCCATCCCGTTGGCTCTATCTCCATCGACACCCGTAGCCTGCGCGCGGGGGATGTGTTCTGGGCCATCCGGGGCGAACGCGTGGACGCCCACGATCTGCTGGACGCCGAGCTGGCCGCCAAGGCCTCGGGCTGGATCATGGCCCTGGGGCGGTTGCCGCCCTCCAACGCGACCCCCGAGCATGTCGTGGCGGTCCCCGACACCCTCAAGGCCCTACAGGCCCTGGCCGCGCACCACCGCCGCCGCTTCGAGATCCCCGTGGTCGGGATCACCGGCTCCAACGGAAAGACCACGACCAAGGAAATGCTGCGTTGCATCTGCCAGCGCGTAGGACCCACTTGCTCCACGCCGGGCAACCGCAACAATCACATCGGCGTCCCCTTGTCGGTGCTGGAGCTCACCAAGGAGCACCGCTACGCCATCTTCGAACTGGCCGACTCCAAGCCGGGAGACATCGCGGAAGTCACGCGCATTGCCCACCCCACCCTGGGCGTCATTACCAACATCGGGCCGGACCATCTGGAGTTCTACGGAACCCTGGAGAAGAACTTCCAGACCAAGGCCGAGCTCATCGAGGGCCTGCCCGAAGAGGGCAAGGCCGTGGTCAACATCGACGACCCCTGGCTGGCCGGCCTGGAGCCACGCCTGGGCCACCGCGCCGTGACATTCGGGTCCGACACCCGCGCCCGCGTCGCCCTAGCGGGTGACGACGAACTCATCATCGACCGCCACCGCGTCCAGGTCGCCCTGCGCGCCTTCGGCCGCCTCTCCCGCTATAACGCGGCCGCGGCCGCCGCCGCGGCCTGGGCCCTGGGCATCCCGCCCGAGATTATCCGCCAGGGCCTGCAGGACTACCGGCCCGCGAATTGGCGCATGGAGCCCATGCGCCACGACTCGGGCGCGCACATCATCTTCGACGCCTACAACGCCAATCCCGCGTCCATGCGGGCCGCCGTCGAGGCCTTCTGCCAGGAGTTCGGTCCGCAGCCCAAAATCCTAGTCCTAGGCGACATGAAGGAGCTCGGCACGCATTCCGCGGAGTATCACGGCGAACTCGGCCGGTGGCTGGCCACCTTGCCCTTGCAGGCCGTGTATCTGGCCGGCCCCGAGATGCGAGCGGCCGGCGCAGCCCTGACGGCAGGGGCGCCCGAGCTTCAGGTCCGGCACGGCCTGGAGCCGCAGGAATGGCTCGAGGAACTGCGCCGGGAGTGCCGCGCAGGCCGCGCGATCTTCTTCAAGGCCTCGCGGAGTATGCGCTTCGAGGACATCGCCCGGGCCCTGGGGCTGAGCTAGTGCTCTACGCTCTGAGTTCGCTCAAACTGTTCTGGGGGCTCCACGTCTTCCAATACATCACCTTCCGGGCCGGCGGCGCGGCCATAACCGCGCTGGGCGCCTCGCTCCTGCTGGGCCCCCGCCTCATCACGGCGCTGCAAAAGCGCAAGGTCAGCCAGATCCAGCGCCAGGACGGCCCCCAAAGCCACCTGAGCAAGCACGGCACGCCCACCATGGGTGGCCTGCTCATCTTCGTGACCCTGGCGGGCAGCGTCCTGCTCTGGATGCGCTGGGACAACCGTTTCACCTGGCTCCTACTCGGCATGAGCGTTGCCTTGGCCGCGGTGGGGTTCCTGGACGACTACGTGAAGCTCGTCCTCAAAGACCCGCGCGGCGTGGCCTCGCGGGTTAAGTTTGCCGTGCAAGTGGCCGCGGCCCTGGCCGCGGTCTTCTACCTGGCGGTCAGGCCGCCCAACGGCCAGTTCGCGACCATGGTCAACGTGCCTTACGCTAAGGAAATATTCCTCAACCTGGGTCCCTTCTACTTCATGCTCACCGCGCTCATGATCGTGGGAGCCTCCAACGCCGTCAATCTCACCGACGGCCAGGACGGCCTGGCGGCGGGCAGCATCATCTTCTGCGCCATCGCCTACGGCGTCTTCGCCTACGTGGCCGGCAACGCCAAGTTCGCCTCCTACCTGCGCATCATCCACGTCGAGGGGGCCGGCGAAATCACCGTCTTCCTGGCGGCCTTGGCGGGCTCCTGCCTGGGCTTCCTCTGGTTCAACTCGTATCCGGCACAGGTGTTCATGGGCGACACCGGCTCCCTGTTCCTGGGCGGCATCATCGCCACGATCTCGCTGTGCGTCAAGCAAGAATTCATCCTGCCGGTAGTGGGCGGCGTCTTCGTGGTGGAAACCCTTTCCGTCATCCTACAGATGGGCTCCTACAAGTTGCGTGGGGGCAAGCGCATATTCAAGATGGCACCCCTACACCATCATTTCGAGCTGAGCGGAGTGGCCGAGCCCAAGGTGACGGTACGCTTCTGGATTGCGAGCATCGTCCTGATGCTGGCCGCCCTGGCCTCCCTGAAGATTCGATGAGGCTCGACCCCAAACTGCTGCGCCGCAAGAAGGCCGCGGTCCTGGGGCTGGGCAAGTCGGGCCAGGCCGCAGCGAGCCTGCTCCGGCGCAAGGGCTTCACGGTCTTCGGCAGCGACACGCGGCCCCGCGCGGCCCTCAAAGCCGCCCTGGGCCGGCGCGCGGCTGGATTCTCCTGGGAAGCGGGGGGGCACAGCGACCGGCTGCTCCAGGCGGGCTTCGCGGTCAAAAGCCCGGGCCTACCCGCCTCCGCTCCAATCCTGGCCAAACTGCGCAGCGCCGGCATCCCCGTATTCAGCGAGGTAGAGACAGCGCTGGCCTTGGGCCGCGGGACGCCGGTTGTGGCCGTCACCGGCACCAACGGCAAGACCACGACTACGGCGCTGACCGCCGAGATCTTCCGCCGGGGCCTGCCCTGCGGACGACAGGCGCACGCGGCCGGCAACATCGGCCATCCCGTGGCCGAGGCCGTCCTGCAGGCACGGGCCAAGGATGTCCTCATCCTGGAGGTCTCCAGCTACCAGATCGAGGACAGCCAGCATTTCCATCCGCGGGCTGCGGCCTTGCTCAACATCACGCCGGACCATCTCGATCACCACGGGGGAATGGAGCATTACATCGCAGCCAAAGCCAAGCTGTTCCAGGAACAGGATGGCGACGATTTCTGCGTGTTCAACGCCGAGGACCCATTGGTCTTGAAGCTCTCCCGCGCCTGCCGCTGCCGGCGCCTCTACTTCGGCCACAAGAAGGGCGCCTTGTGCCACGCTTGGCCGCAGGGCGGCAAGATCCGGGTCAGACTGCCCGGCGGCCGCGAGACCGCGCTCGTCCCGCCGCGCCTGCCCGGCAGCCACAACCTGGAAAACGCCATGGCCGCAGTACTCCTGGGGTTGGGCTGGGGCCTGCCGGTCCGCGCCGTCCAAGCGGCCCTCAAAGCCTTCCCCGGCGTGCCCCACCGCCTGGAGGAAGCAGGCGTCGTCGACGGCCTGCGCTGCATAAACGATTCCAAGGCCACCAACGTGGACTCCACCATGGTGGCGCTGCGCACCTTCTCCCGGAAGAAGGTCCTGCTCATCCTGGGCGGCCTGCACAAGGGCAGCCCGTACACTCCTCTGCGGCCCCTGGTCGAGTCCGTGGTCAAGGGCATACTGACCATAGGCAGCGCCGCCGGCGAGGTGGAGAAGGACCTACAGGCGGCCGCGCCCATCTTCCCCTGCCGGGACCTCAAGACCGCCTTCGCCACGGCCTTGCAGATCAGGGCGCCGGGCGACGTGCTCCTGCTCTCCCCGGCCTGCGCGTCCTTCGACCAGTTCCGGGACTTCGAAGACCGCGGCGACCAGTTCAAGGCCTTGGTCAAGTCCCGGAGATAATCCCGTGCCGCGTAAGAAAGAAAGCGACTTCGTCCTGCTCACGGTCATCCTCTGCCTGGTGGTCGGGGGCCTGGTCATGGTATTCTCCGCCAGCGCCAACCTCGCCGACAACACCAAGCGCTTCGGCGGCCCTTGGTTCTTCCTAAGAAAGCAGATCATCTGGGCAGCCTTTGGGCTGGCGGCCATGGGCTACTTCAGCCGCCGCGACTATAACCGGCTCAAGGCCGCGGTCTGGCCGGTGCTCATCCTGACGGTCCTCATGCTCGCGGGGGTATTCCTAGCCCCGGCCCGGGAGCATGTCCATCGCTGGCTGTCCTTGGGGCGATGCACCTTGCAGCCCTCCGAGTTCGCCAAGTACGCGGTCGCGCTGTTCCTGGCCTGCTATCTGGATCGCAATCATTCCAGGGCCTCGGCCCCCTGGGGTTTGGCGGTGCCGGCTGCGGTCATCTCCTTCATCCTGATCCTCATTGCTCTGGAGCCGGACCTGGGCACGCCCATCCTGATCTTCATGGTAAGCGGCCTCGTCATCTGGATAGGCGGAGGCAAGCTCACCTACCTCTTGGCCGCCGCGAGCCTGGCGCTGCCCTTGGCGGCCCTGGAGATCATCCGGCATCCCTACCGCCTCAAACGCGTGCTCGGCTACATGGCCGCGATGCATGGCAACTCGCCGGCCAGCCGCCAGTTAGAGAAGGCGATCCAGGCGGTCGGCTCCGGGGGTTGGTTCGGCAAAGGCATCGGCGCTTCCCAGCTCAAGCTGGGCTACCTACCCACCCCGCACACCGACTTTATCTTCCCAGTGGTCTGCGAGGAACTGGGATTGTTCGGAGCCCTAGTCTTGCTGGGGGGCTTTGCCTTTCTGTTGGTGAGGGGCCTGCGGGTGGCCCGGGCCGCGCCCAACCTCTTCGGCACGCTGTTGGCCTCAGGCATCACGCTGACCATTTGCCTCCAGGCCTACATCAACGCCTGCATGTCCATCGGGCTCCTACCGACCAAGGGAATGCCCATGCCGTTCATATCCTACGGCGGATCTTCGTTGCTGATGGTCATGGCCGCCGCCGGCGTCCTGCTCAATATCGCGGGCCAGTCCTCCATCAACGCCAGCTATACCGCGCGCGGCACGCCGACCATGGGCAAAGATGGTCCTGGCCCGCGGATGCTCCTAGGACAGAAATGACGGCGCCATCCCGCGTCGTGATCGCCGCTGGCGGCACCGGCGGGCATTTCTATCCCGGCTTCGTGCTGGCGCAGACCCTCAGGGAGCGCGGCTGGCAGCCGATGATGCTGGTGCGCACGGGCGACCCGGCCCTGCCGCGTTTGGAAGCAGCGGGCCTGCCGGCGGTGGAACTCGACCTGCAGGGCCTCTCCCGCCGGCCCGGCCCGGGCTGGGCGCTCTTCCTGTGGAAGCAACTGCGCGCCGAGCGTTTGGCCAGCAGGATCCTTCGGGACTTCGGGCCGCGCGTCGTGGTCGGCATGGGCGGCTACGTCACCTTCCCAGCGGCGGCCGCGGCCAGGCTGCGCCGGGTGCCCTGCGCGGTCCATGAAAGTAACGCCGTACTCGGCCTGGCCAATCGCGCGGCCATGGCCCTGGGCGCCAAGCTCCTGCGCGGCATGCCCGCGTCAGCGGGCCAGCCCGCCGGCCTGCTCACCGGCACGCCCGTCAGGCCCGCGCTCTGGACCCAGAGCCCCGCTACCGCGGCCCGCCTGAGGCTGGGCCTGGCCGCGGAAACGACCACGGTCCTGATCTTCGGCGGCAGCCAGGGCGCCCGCGGCCTCAACGAGCGCGCTCCCCAGGCGCTCGCAACCGCGGCCCGTTCCATGCGCGAGGGGCTCCAGGTCCTGCACTTGGCCGGGACCCAGGAATCCCCGGTCGTGGCGGCTGCCTACGCGAAGACCGCGCCCGGCCTGCGCGCCAAGGTCTTGCCTTATCTTGACGCCATGGAAGACGCCTACGCCGCCGCGGACCTGGTGATCTGCCGCTCCGGCGCCAGCACCGCAGCGGAACTCGCCAGCCTGCGCAAGCCGGCAATCCTGGTTCCCTTTCCGCGCGCCACCGCCCACCATCAAGACGCCAACGCCGCGCTCTTGGCCGCGGCCGGAGCCGCGCGGGTCGCACCGGAGTCCGAGTCGGGAAGCCTGGCCACCGCGCTGGAGGACCTCTTGTCGTCCGCGGGCGCGGCCGAGCACCGCCGCGGCATGTCCCTGGCCTACGACCGGCTGGGCCTGCCGTCGGGGGAAGAGGCGGTGCGACGACTTGCGGACGCAGTGGAGGGGATGGCAAGACCATGAAGAAACCCAGCATACTCGTGACCAACGACGACGGCATCCACGGCCCGGGACTTAGGCCACTCATCGCGGCCATGCGCCGCGTGGGCAAGGTCATAGCCGTAGTTCCCGACCAGGAGCGTTCGGCGGACAGCCATAGCCTGACCTTGCACAAGCCTATCCGCGTCTATCACATGACGCCGGGCTTGACCGCGGTCAGCGGCAGCCCCGCTGACTGCGCCCGTTTCGGAGTGGTCTGGATGCTGAAGGGCAAGGTGGACCTGCTGGTCTCCGGCATCAACCGCGGCTACAACCTGGGCGAGGACATCATCTACTCCGGCACCGTGGCCGCGGCCCGCGAGGCCCGCATCCTGGGCGTGCCGGCCATCGCATTTTCCCAAGATCAGGATGTGGATTCTTTCGCGTTGGCCGCGGACTTCGCCTGCGCCATGGCGCGCCAGACTCTGCGCCGCGGCCTACCCACAGGGGTCATCCTCAATGTGAACTTTCCGCCTCCGCGCGGCCGGAGCTTCAGAGGCGCCCGGGCGGCGCGGCTGGGCCGGCGCATCTATTCCAATGCCATCAGCCGCAGGTCGGATCCGAGAGGCCGGACCTATTACTGGCTGGGCGGTGCCAAGGCACGGTGGGTGAAGAAGCCGGGCACCGACGTGACCGCGGTCGCCGATGGCTTCGTCTCGGTAACGCCCCTGCACCTGGACCAGACCGACGACCCGATGCTGGATCTGCTGAAGAAATGGGACCTCTGAATCCATCCCTTCTGGCGGTATTGCTCCTAGCCGGCCCCGCCCTCTGTCAGGATATCTCGACTGGTCCGGCGGTGGCGCAATCCACGCCAGCCGTGACGGTGACTTTGACCGCAGTGGGAGACATCCGGCTGGATGGGCCCGTGGGCGCGATCATCTCCCAGGAAGGGCCCGAGGCTCCGCTGACGGCGACGCGGGAGCGGTTGCAGGCCGACATCGTTTTCGGCAACCTGGAATGTCCGGTGACGCAGAGCGGGACGAAACTTTCCAAAAAATGGAATTTCCGCGCCCCGCCGCGCAACTTGGCGGCGCTCAAGTCCGCGGGCTTCAACATCCTCAACATCGCCAACAACCATGTGATGGATTACGGCCGGAAGGGGTTCATGGACACCTTGGCGGCGCTCGAGGAGGCGGGACTGCAATACATCGGAGGGGGCAAGGACAGGGCCGACGCCGAACAACTGCGCGTCATCGAGGCGCGAGGCCTGCGGGTGGGTTTCCTGGGATTCACCTCGACCTTCCCCGAATCGGCCTGGGCAGGCGCCCACCGACCCGGCGTGGCGTACAGCGATTTTTCCCGGGCGGGGGGAGTGATCCGCGACGCGCGCTCCCACTGCGATGTCTTGGTGGTGTCCTTCCATGGCGGGACGGAGCTGGCGGAGGAGCCCAATGAGATCCAGCGGGGCTTCGCGCATCTGGCCATCAACTCGGGCGCTGACCTGTTCCTGGGCCACCATCCGCATGTGATCCAACCTATCGAGGTCTATCAAGGAAAACCGATTATCTACAGCCTAGGGAACTTCCTTTTCTCCTCGCCTTCAGCCGCGACCTTCGTGACCGCAGTAGCCCAAGTAAAGCTGACGACGAATGGGGTGTCGGGCATAGAGTTCTTGCCCGTAGAGACGAACTGGGGGCGCCCGATTCCGGCGCGAGCGGCCGCGCGGCAGGAACTCAAAAAGTCATTGGACCGGTATGGGGTCCTGTCCACCTTGCCGGAGCGGTTCAAACTGGCTGAGTAAGAACGGCTTTGATGCCCGCGCCCACGCCCTCTGCCAGCGAGTTGCTCGCGCAAGCGCAGAGCCTGAGGGAAAGATTCCCGGATTGGCTGACCAATCGCAATCCTAACGCCGCCCAGGTCGGCCGCGAAAACCCACTGCTTCCAGTCCTACTCAAGCAGCTTTATCCGAACTTCGAACGCCCCTGGTCAAATGATGCCTACCCGGTCGCCGTTTTCCCCGCGCCGCCAAGCCAGGTCTCGCAACCTGACTCCGTGCTGGGGACACTGACCCAAGAGCAGGTGAAGCCCGACCCGCAACTTGCCGCCGCAGGGCAGAAATACGTCGAACTGCTCCAAGCCCGAAGTAGGTATCTCCACGATTCCGCCACCTATTCCTTGGTGGAGATGAAGCTGGGCAAGACCATCAAGCTCGACTGCGCCCTAGGGCGGTACTTCGACGCCGTGCGCACCTGCGACGCGCTGGAATGGGAACTCCTGGCCTCTCTTGCCGCGAACAGGCTCAGCGGAGACCCTCGCGACGCGCTCAAGCAGCTCAAGCTCCGCAGCCGAGTCCATGCCTTGTCCGAAAGCCCCATGACCCGCCCGGTCGGCAGGGACTCCGCCCTCGCGATATCGACGACCGTCATCTTCCGCGGCCCCGACGGTTATTCGGTCCTGGCGCAACGGCGTGCGGCAGAGAGCCCCTCCGTTCATGCCGGGACCTGGCATGTGGTCCCTTCCGGCATGTTCCAGCCCGTGGCCGACGACATGGTCAAGGAATTCTCCGTGACGCACGGTTTCTACCGGGAATACCTGGAAGAGCTATTCCACGCGCCCGAGGCTCCCAGACAGCCCACCGGCGTCGCTCACGACTACTTTTACGACAACCCGAATCTGGCCTATCTCCAATCATTGCTCTCGAAAGGCAGCGCGACGCACCTCTTCACCGGAATGGCGATCAGCCTGATGAACTTCCGCGCCGAGATATGCACCTTGCTGTTTATCGATTCGCCGGAGTGGTATCAGAGGCACAACATCGGGGCGGGGGGCCTTAGCCGTCTTGGCCTCAACGAAGACGAATGGCAGGCTGGCATGAGCATCCAGCCACTGAGCTGGATACACGACGGCTCGCCCGCGCCAAACGACTCGGTGCCGCCAGGCGCGGCCTCGCTATGGCTGGCGGTTGAGATGGCTCACCGGATGGATTTGTTGAAATATTGACAAGCTCACTCCGGAATCTTATATGATTGCACTGGCAGGGTAGCGAGGGAAGCTCTTGGTGGGAAAGGAGAGGATATGAAAAAGTACGGTGCGGAATTCTTCGGGACCTTTTGGCTGGTTCTGGGCGGATGCGGCAGTGCGGTGCTGGCCGCGGCCTTCCCCAACCTCGGCATCGGATTTTTAGGCGTGGCCCTGGCCTTCGGATTGACCGTGCTCACCATGGCCTTCGCCATCGGCCACATCTCCGGCTGCCACCTCAACCCCGCGGTTTCCGTCGGGCTCTGGGCCGGAGGCCGTTTCCCCGGCAAGCATCTCCTGCCCTATATCATCGCGCAGGTGTTGGGCGCGACGGCCGCCGCCGCGATCCTCTACATAATCGCAAGCGGTAGACCGGAGTTCAGCCTGTCCTCCGGCTTCGCGGCCAACGGCTACGGCGCGCATTCTCCGGGAGGCTACACCTTGCTCTCCGGCCTGGTCACCGAGATAGTCATGACCATGATGTTCCTGCTCATCATCCTGGGCGCGACGGACAAGCGCGCTCCCCAGGGCTTGGCGCCCATCGCCATCGGCTTGGGCCTGACCCTCATCCACCTCATCAGCATCCCGGTGACCAACACCTCGGTCAACCCGGCGCGCAGCACGGGCGTGGCCTTTTTTGTGGGCGATTGGGCCGTGGACCAATTGTGGCTGTTCTGGCTGGCGCCCATGGCCGGCGCGCTGCTGGGCGCGGCCGTCTATCGGCTTATCGGAAGCCCGGACCAGCCGGAAGCCTGAAGTTTTTTCGAAGGGGGGGATATGGCCGAGCTGATTAGACCTGAACAGACGCCCCAAACGTCCTGGAATCTGCGGGATTTAAGGCGCTCGGCCAAGGACAAGAAGGTCGCCGGGATTTGCGGCGGCCTGGGGGAGAACACCCCCGTCCCTTCTTGGGTCTGGCGAGCGGCGTTCGTCACCTCGCTCTTCATCGGCGGCCTCGGCTTGATCGCCTACATCGTCCTGTGGGTGTCCATGCCGCCGGCGAAGGCTGATTCCTAGAAAGGGAAGCAGCGCCGCCCGCGGGGCAGGTCCCAGCGTTTTTTGCTAAAATTCCTTCATGAATTTCCGCCTTCTCCAACCCCGATGAAGCCCACCTCCCTGCGCACGCATTGCTGCGACGAACTGCGGGCCGCGCACATAGGCCAGCGCGTCAGCCTGGCCGGCTGGGTGCATTCCCGGCGCGACCACGGCGGGGTCTACTTCCTCGACCTACGCGATCGCTCCGGCCTAGTCCAGGTCGTGGTCAACCCCGAGGAGGCCGAGGCTTTCCTGGCCGCGGCCAAGCTCGGCAGCGAGCACGTCATCGCCGTGTCGGGAGAAGTGCGCAGCCGGCCTGATGGCATGAAGAACCCCAAGCTCCCCACCGGCGACGTGGAGGTCAAAGCCGACGCCATCAAGGTCCTCAACGCTTCCAAGGCCCTGCCCTTCGAGGTCTCCGAGCACGCCAACGTCCTGGAGGAGACCCGGCTCAAGTACCGCTTCCTGGACCTGCGCCGGCCCCGGATGATCGACAACTTGATCTGCCGCCACCGCGTGGCCCAGACCGTGCGCCGCGCCCTGGACGCCGAGGGCTTCCTGGAGATCGAGACCCCCATTTTAACCAAGGCCACGCCCGAAGGCGCGCGCGACTTCATCGTCCCGTCGCGGCTGGCGCCCGGGAACTTCTACGCCCTGCCCCAATCCCCGCAGATCTTCAAGCAGATTCTCATGGTCAGCGGTGTGGACCGCTACTTCCAGCTCGCCCGCGCCTTCCGCGACGAGGACTTGCGCGCCGACCGCCAGCTTGAGCACACCCAGATCGACCTGGAGATGTCCTTCGTCGAAGAAGGCGACATCCAGGCCTTGGTCGAGCGCATGCTCCAGGGTGTCTGGCACGAGGTCATGGGCCAAGAGCTTCCCGCGCCCTTCCCCAGGCTCGAATACGACCAGGCCATGCTGGGCTACGGCTCGGACAAGCCCGACCTGCGCTACGGACTCGCCCTGGCCGACGTCTCCGAGGTCTTCCGCGAGTCAAAATTCAAAATCTTCGGCGAGACGGTGCGCTCCGGCGGCCGCATCGCGGCCCTGACCGTGCCGGGGGCCGCCATCTCGCGCAGCCGCATAGACAAGCTCACGGAAATGATAAAGACTCAGGGCGCCAAGGGCCTGCCGTGGATCAGATGGAACGATTCGCCTGAGTCACCCATCGCCAAGTTCATCTCGCCCGAGGAAATCGCCGCTTTGGCCAAGGGCTTCGGCATCAAGCCGGGCCAGGGCCAGGTGAGCTTCTTCGGCGTGGGAGCCGGCTACGCTCCCTTCGTCCATATGGGCGGCCTGCGCAAGGAGTTCCTCTCCAGGCCGGAGGACCGCGCACAAATCGGCCTACAGGCCTCTACGCCCTGGCACTTCTCCTGGGTCACACGCTTCCCCTTGCTGGAATGGGCGGCGGAAGAGAACCGCTGGACCTTCTCCCACAACCCCTTCACCGCGCCGCTGGACGCGGACCTCGGCCTGCTCGACAGCGAGCCGGGCAAAGTCCGCTCTCACCAGTACGATCTGGTCTGCAACGGCGTGGAGATCGCCTCCGGCTCCATCCGCAACCACCGCGCCGAGGTGCAGAGCAAGATACTGGCCTTGATGGGATTTAACCCCGAGGCCCAGCAGGCCCAGTTCGGCCTGCTTTTGAACGCCCTGGAATACGGCGCCCCGCCGCACGGCGGCATCGCCTTAGGCCTGGACCGGTTGGTGGCGCTGATGCGCGGCGAGGATTCCATCCGCGACGTCATCGCCTTCCCCAAGACCCAGAAGGGCGCCTGCCTGCTCAGCGAAGCCCCCGGCCCAGTGGACCCCAAGCTGCTCCAGGAACTGTGCATCAAGCTTGCCTAGCATCGCCATAAGACTCAAGGGCGTCGCCAAGGTCTACCGCCGCTCGCATCTCGGCCGCTCCACTCAGACCGTCGCGGTCTCAGACCTGGACCTGGAAGTCGCCGTCGGCGAGGTGTTCGGCCTGCTCGGCCTCAACGGCTCGGGCAAGACCACGACGATCAAGATAATCTTGGGCCTACAATCGGCCACGCAAGGCACGGTGGAGGTCCTGGGCCGCCCCATGCCGGACCTGGAGACATTGGCGAAGATCGGCTATATGCCCGAGGCCGCCTGCCTTAACCCCGCACTGAGCGGTCGCGAGGCCCTGCGCCTGTTCGCCGCGCTCTCACGCATCCCTTCAGCCCAGCGGGAAAAGCGCGTGGATCAGATGCTTGAACGCGTGGGCATGGCGTCCGGTGCCGACCAGAGGATAGCCGAGTACTCCAAGGGCATGCTCCAGCGCATCAGCCTGGCCCAGGCCTTGATCCACGAGCCCGAACTGGTCATCATGGACGAGCCGGTGACCGGGCTAGACCCGCTGGCCATTAAGGAAGTACGCGCCCTGGTCCTGTGGCTCAAAGCGCGGGGCAAGACCGTGCTGTTCTCGTCGCACGACATCTCCGAGGTCGAGCAGGTCTGCGACCGGATAGGGATACTCTCGCGCGGCAAGCTGGCGCGCGTCATGCGCCATGACGAGTGGGCCGGCCGGCCGGGCGGCCTTGAGGACGCCTTCGCCGGCGCTGTGGCGCGCGCGGACGGGGTCGGCGAACTGCGTCTGGCCTGAGGGGGATATGGACAGCCTGAAATCCATCGCGGCCTGCTCCTTCAAGGAGATCCTCCGGCAAAAGACATATCTTGTCGTCCTGCTCTTCGGCCTGATACTCCTCGGCGGCGCGCTGATAGTCTCGGTCTTGGCCCAGCAGGAGCGTCTGCGCATGATCATAGACCTGGGCCTGGCCACCGGAGAGCTTATCGGCCTGGTCCTGGCGGTCTTTACCTCGGTCAATCTCATCCTACGGGAGCTGGAGTCCCGCACGGTTCAGCTCGTCTTGGCGCATCCCGTGCCCCGGTCGCACTACATCCTGGGCCGATTCCTGGGCGCCTGGGCCGCGGTAGCCTGCGCTATGGCGCTCATGGCCGCCCTGCATCTGGGACTGCTGGCGCTTTACGGCTGGCGCGGCGCGGGCGTCTATGTTCTGGCCTGGCTGTGCATGCTGGCCAAGACCGCGGTCATGGCCGCGCTGGCCTTACTGTTGTCCTTGACTCTCAGTTCTCCGGCTGCGGCCATGGCTTTCACCTTGTTCCTGTGGCTGCTCGGGCATTTCACGGCCGAGATGCAGTTCTTGGCCGAGCGCTCGGGCAGCTTCCTAATCAAATGGCCTCTGCTCTTGGCGGCCTTCGCCACGCCGGACCTGGCCCGGTTCGACTATCGGGATTTCTGGAACGCCGCGCCCGGGCCGGACGCGCCCTGGTTCCTATGGCTGGCGCTTTACACAGCGGCCTATGTGTCGACGGCGCTGGCGCTTTCCTGCCAGATCTTCTCCCAGAAGGAGGTCTGATGTCCCGACGGGCTCTGGCGGCCGCGGCTCTTTGCGCCGGCATGGCTCTTTGCGCCGGGGCCGGCCTGCGTGCGAGTTCCACGCCGCGCTTCCCTCCGTTGAGCCAGCTCGTCCGCGGACCGTTCCAGGCCCAGGACCTGCAATTGTCGGCGATGGGCTTGCGCGCCGCGGCGGCGGACATCGCCTGGGTCCAGCTTTTGCAATACGCGGGCGGCGAGCCTGCGCCGACGGAAGAGTCGGGCCGCCGCTATAGCCGGCTCAAGGACATGACCTTGCGCGTCGTGCGCCTCGACCCGCGCTTCCAGCGGGCGTACGCCTTCGGCGCAGCCATGCTGGCCTGGGATCCGGAAGTCCAACGGCCGGACGAGGCTTTGGACATTCTGCAAGAGGGGATTCGCAATAACCCGGACTATGGCCTATTGCGCCTGATGGTGGCCGCTCTGGCGTACAAGAAGCAGGGGGATATGCCGCGTATGGTGGGCCTGCTCGAAAGCTCTCTCGACGACCCGGCCTGCCCTTCGCTCATGAAGGCGATCCTCGCCAATATCCACAAGGAGCGCGGCGAATACGCGGCGGCGCTGGCGGTCTGGGAGAATGTGCTAGCCAACGGCCGCGATGATGCTTCGTACCAGGAGCGGGCGCGCCGCCAGATTGATGTAATCCATAGGCTGATGGAGAAAGGACCAAAATGAACAGCATGATCTTGACCATTGTTTCGCTCTTCTTCGCATCCGCCTTCGCTGCCTCCCTGGGCATGGTCGGTCCGGACGCGGTCTGGCCAGCGACGAAAACCACACTGGACAAGTTCGATGCGCAGTGCAGGCGCATGTCCGTTCCGGACACCGGACACTGCCTGTTAGACTTCATGGCCGGCGCGGGCACCAAGCCCGCGGCCCTGGCCTTCACCCGGCGGCTGGAGGGGGACGGCTACTTGAGAGCCTTGGAGCGCCACGGCCGGGTTGCGGTCGCCTACGTCACCTATCCTTTCCGAGCGAACTCCAACGAGGGGGTCCTGCTGGTCAATGGCAGGCCTCCTTTAGTCGACGTTTCGGCCCCGGAACGGCTGAAGGACTTCTGGCAGGATTCCCGGCTGAAGACCATCCGCGTCAAAAATCCGGAAGCGGAGATTTGGGCGAGCGACACGGGGCGGCCGGAAGTGGCAAAACGCAGGGGGGGCGGACGGCGCTTCGTCTTCGAGTTCCCAGTCCGCACCTGCCACGCTTGCGCGGACCTGGCCCGGCTGAACGCGGCTTTTGACTTTGACGCGCGCGGGTGGTTCTTGGGCGTTTTCCTTGCCGAGGTGAGCGGAGCGGCTGCTACTTCTTCGGCAAAACCTTGATGGCGGCTTTGTAGACCTTGAGCGGGGGGACCTTCTCCCAGGAACGGCGGTAGACGAGGACGGCCGTGGTCTTTCCAGGCCTGACGCCTTTGATTCCCAGGACGCAGGTGCCGCCGACGCCGACCATGCCAGGTTTGGCGGGGCTCTGCTGGAATTCGATGTCGCCGATGGGAGCGGCGATGTCACGGTCAAGGCTTTTGAGCTCCCACATGTAGCCGGTGGTGGGATTGCAAGGCAACTGGATATGGAAGGTTTCGCCGACGGCGATATTGGTTTTCATGGGGCCAGCCCACGCGCCGGCGGCCAAGAGGAGGATGAACTGCGCCCGGACAAGAACCTTCATGGCAGCACTCCCGCCGACCTATCCGCGAACGACATTAAAATGGTGGACGTGACAGGAATCGAACCTGCGACCTCTTCCTTGCGAAGGAAGCGCTCTCCCAACTGAGCTACACGCCCGTAGCGCTGATTATACCAAAAGAATTTGAGCATGAGGAATACCAGACTTGTCCAATGCAAAGGGATCCTCAATCTTGGGATGACTCAACGGCCCAAAGACGGGAGGAAGGTCATCCCTTGCCAATCCCGTCCGCGCCGTGCCGTTGCAGTCAGCTGCTTAGCGATTGCACCTGAATCATGGACTTTATGATTAACTTTATGTAAACTTTATGAACAGTGTATAGTCCACGATTCCAGGTCGCGCCCCGCGTCTACAAACTCCTCGAAGAAATCTCGCGAATCCGGGAGCAGTTGCGCTCATCCTTGATCAAGGTTCCCTGGGTGCCATCCTTAGTCAAGGACGCCATGGCCAGAGCCGCATGGGGGTCGACCGCCATCGAGGGTTGCACCCTATCTTTGGAAGCCATCAAAGGACTCATGGAAGGGAAGGAGGCCCTTGGGTATCCGGATCGCCACATCCGGATGGCCCAGAATTATCTAGATGCTCTCACTTGGCTTCAAAGGCGCGGTCAAGCCCAGGGAATCGGAGAGAAAGACATCCTCCATCTCCACACGATCATTGCCGAAGGCGCCGCAGATGATGGCCCCATCGGGTCCTATCGAAAGAATGACGTAAAGGCCGGCCTGCATGTCTGTCCACCTTGGCGACAAGTACCGGCGTTGACCAAGGGCATGCTGGATTGGCTCAACAAGTCGGCGGGGAAACTTCCCGCGGTTTTCTCGTCCGCCATCCTGCATCTCCGATTCGTCGAGATACACCCCTTCAGGGACGGCAACGGTCGGGTGGGCCGCGCCTTGGCTACCTGGCAACTCTATCGCATGGGGTTCGATACTCTCCATATTTTTGCTCTTGACGAGGTGCTGCTTGAAAACCGCGCTTTCTACATCAAGGCCCTTCAACGCGCCCAAGTCGAACGCGAAGACTTGGGCAGTTGGCTCGAATTCATGGCCGAAGCCGTCCTGGAAACACTGGAACGGGTTCAGAAACGCACCCAGAGCCTAGGATTACCTGGTAAAGATCCAATTTCCCTCACGCTGCGCCAAGAAAAATTGTTGCGACTGCTGCGCGAGAGAGGCTCCTTGGCGATCCGCGATATCGCACGGGCGTTGCGCGTCACGCCCCCGGGAGCCCACTATGCCCTCAAGCCGCTCCTGCACAACGGCGTGATCAAAACCGTCGGCGCACATAAGAATACACGTTACTTGCTGAGCTAAAATCGGAATTGCAGCTGCCACAGCGAGGTTATAAATGAACCGCCCGCACCTTTGAGGGGTGCGGGCGGTTATTGACCAGTCCGAAGCTAAACTAGAGCTTCTTGACGTTGGCGGCGCGAGGGCCCTTGTCAGACGACTGGACCTCGAACTCTACGGCCTGATTCTCAGCCAAAGTCTTGAAGCCGTCACCGGTGATGGACGAGTGATGGACGAAAAGATCCTTGGAACCGTCATCCGGCGTGATGAAGCCGAAGCCCTTCTGGTCATTGAACCACTTCACTTTTCCCGTAGCCATTATGTTTGTATTCCTCTTTTTTATTAGTCTTACGTCTTGTGCTGAAGGGAATCATCTTCCCTATGTATATTGTAGCATGTAGATGCTCAAAAAAAACATCGAAATAGCGACAAATGCAAATACCGACGGAAGCATTATGCCATCGTATTGCTTTTGAAACAAGAGGATATTACAATCTGGGCCACTCCTGTCCGGTTAAAATTCGAGGCATAGTTGGGGGTCGTGACCTTTGAGGCGTGCCAGCCTGGATTCGTTTAAACTGAGCAGATTAAAAAGCGAAGCGCGTTCGAGCAGAGTTTCCCGAACGCTGCGGTGCAGGTAGAACAGCGACTGCTTGTAGTGCGCCTGATATTTCACGTAAGCCAGCAGCAGGTAGTAACACATCGCGACCCATATCTGGGTCATCACGGCGTTCTTGGAGGAGGATGTCCCGGGTCTAGTTGAAAAGAGTTGAGGCGATTCCCCCGGCTTGGTAGCATCAAGTTGGGACAAGAAGCACCAAAGGAGGAATCGCCAAATGGGAAGGTATCAAATTCTTCGTCGCAG